>JASFUE010000284.1:0-4181 GCA_050050435.1 Burkholderiales bacterium
TGAACAACAAGATGACCGACTTGGTGGCGCCGAACGCGATTATGCTACAACGCATCATGACCTATAAGGACACGGAAACGCTCGCCAAGGAATCGGAAGAAGAGTTCCTGTTCAGGGATATGCAGGCTGATGCCGTACAACAGTTGCTGCGCCGCCTGTCTGTTGTCCCCATCTCTTCGTGATGCACCTGTGGCCGTAGCCGCGTCATCCTGAATACGCGAAATAACCGACCAATGTCACAGGGCTCCGTGGGAATCGTAAAGCCGGAACTGATGCAGTTCAACGAAACGCTCGAACTCAAGAGCGGTGCGCGTATCGACAGTTACCAGTTGGCCTACGAAACCTATGGCGAACTCAATGAAGCTGGCAATAACGCGATCCTGGTGTGTCATGCGCTGAACGCCTCGCACCACGTTGCCGGTATCTATGAAAACGACTCTGCCAATGTCGGCTGGTGGGACAATCTGATCGGGCCCGGCAAACCGGTCGACACCGAGCGTTTCTTCGTTGTCGGCGTCAACAATCTTGGCGGCTGTCATGGCTCAACCGGGCCTTCAAGCATCAACGCGGAAACAGGTCAGCCATGGGGTGGAGATTTTCCCGTTGTTACAGTTGAAGACTGGGTCACCGTGCAGTCGCGGTTGGCATCGCGGCTGGGAATCGAACAGTTTGCAGCGGTGATGGGTGGCAGCCTTGGTGGTATGCAGGCGTTGCAATGGACTATCGATCAGCCCGACAGGGTACGCAACGCCCTGGTGATCGCAGCGGCACCCAGGTTATCCGCCCAGAACATCGCCTTTAACGAAGTCGCGCGCCAGGCCATTACGTCCGATCCGGATTTCTGGAATGGCCATTACTACGATCATGGCGTGGTGCCGCGGCGCGGATTGCGCATCGCCAGGATGATCGGGCACATCACCTATCTGTCCGATGATGCCATGGATGCCAAATTTGGCCGTAATCTGCGCGCGGACGTATTGAAGTTCCACTTCGACATCGACTTCCAGATCGAGTCCTATCTGCGTTACCAGGGCGACAAGTTTGCCGATACATTCGACGCCAATACCTACCTGCGCATCACCAAGGCACTGGACTACTTCGATCCCGCCGCCGCCTGTGGAGGCAATCTTTCCGCCGCCTTGAAGAAGGCCCACGCCGGTTTTCTGGTGGTGTCGTTCACCTCCGACTGGCGATTTTCGCCGACGCGCTCACGTGAACTGGTCAAGGCCATGGTCGATAACCGGCTCGATGTTTCCTATGCGGAAATCGAAGCGCCTCACGGGCATGACGCCTTCCTGATGGACGATGACGTCTATCACAACCTTATCCGCGCCTACCTTGAACGGGTGCCGACATGACTACCGCGGCACCACTTCCAAAACGTACCGGTCGGCGCGACTTCGAGACCATCGCCCGCTGGATCAGGGATGGCGCCCATGTTCTCGATCTCGGTTGCGGCGACGGTTCGCTGCTGCACCACCTGCATAGGGTGCGTCACGCCAGCGGTTATGGCATCGAAATCGACGACAACAAAGTACTTGCCAGCCTGAAGAACGGCATCAACGTATTGCAGGCGGACCTCGAAGCAGGGCTTTCCGGTTTCGACAACGAATCCTTCGATTACGTGATCCTGTCACTGACTTTGCAGGCCGTCCGGCATACCGAGCGTATTGTCGGTGAAATGCTGCGCGTCGGCCGCGAAGGCATCGTCACTTTCCCGAACTTTGGCTATTGGCGTCACCGATTGCAGGTCATGCTGGGGCGCACACCGGTCTCACGCGAGCTGCCGTATCAGTGGTACGACACACCCAACATCCACGTTTTGACCATCGACGACTTCGAAATCTTCTGTGCCGGCCACGGCATGCGTATCCGCGAACGGGTGGTACTCAACGAAGCGGGTAAGGAAGTCAAGCTGATGCCGAATTTGTTCGGGGCGTTGGCGGTGTACAGATTTGACAAATCGAGCACCTGAGTCGTCGCCCGTTAATGCCTGGCGGGGGGAAGGGATTTACTTCCCGGTGTCGGCGCTGGCGCGATTCGCCAGCCTGCTGCGGTCGAACATGGAGATGTTGCGCGCCAACCATACCAGTACCAGTACCGGGGCGCCGAGCAGGGCGGTGGCAGTGAAGAAGGTTTCGTAGCCGAAGTTTTCGACGAAGATTCCGGAGCCACCGGCGATGAATTTCGGCAGGATCAGCATCACCGAGCTGAACAGCGCGTATTGTGTTGCCGAGTAGCGAATATTGGTCAGCCCCGACAGATACGCAATGAACGCGGCGCTGGCGATGCCGGCGCTGAGGTTGTCCGCCGATATCGTCAACACCAGTCCGCTCAGGTCATGCCCGCGTGTAGCCAGCCAGGCGAAGAGCAGATTGGTCGCTGCCGAGAGCAGGGCGCCCAGAAACAAGGTGCGAACGACGCCGAAGCGCAGACTCATCAGCCCGCCGATGCCGGCACCGACGAGCGTCATGATGACGCCGTAGACTTTCGATATCGTGGCGATCTCGTCTTTGGTGAACCCCATGTCGTGATAGAAGGGATTCGCCATGACACCCATCACCACATCGGAAATGCGATAACTGCCAATGAGCGCAAGCAGCACCAGCGCCTGGTAGCGGTAGCGCGCGATGAAATCGACAAACGGCATGACGAAAGCAATCAGCAACCACCGGCGAAACTGTTCTGTGCGAGGCGCCGACTGTTCCGCCGATCGCGACGGTTGCGCCGCGGAAGCGGCACGTACGTTCATCGGAAACGGTTCTTTCGATAACAAGACGGTGATGATGCCGATGCCCATCAGCGCGGCCATGATGAAATAGGTCGCTGCCCAGGGCGCCTGTTCGTAAGTTGCTTCGCTGGCATCGAAGGCCGCGGCGATCAGCAATGCGCCGGCGGAAGCCATCAGCATCGCGCCGCGATAACCGGCCTGATAGCTCGCCGCCATCGCACCCTGTTCGGATACGTCCGCCGATTCAATGCGAAACGCATCCAGCGCAATGTCCTGCGTGGCGGAGGCGAATGCCGTGAGCACGGCGAGCGCAGCGACCGCGTGCAGGCCCAGTGCCGGATCGCTCAGCGCCATGCCGCACAGTCCGCATGCGACCACCAGTTGCGATACCAGCAACCAGCTCCGCCGCCGCCCCATCAGGCGTGTGAGAAGTGGAATTGGCAACTGGTCTACCAGCGGCGACCAGACCCATTTGAAACCGTAAACCAGACCGACCAGCGAAAAGAACCCGATGGTAGACAGGTTTACTCCCGCTTCTCGTAACCAGAACGAAAGCGTGCCGAAGACCAGCAGCAGTGGTAAGCCGGCGGAAAAGCCCAGCAACAGCATGCGTGCGACATGTGGTCGCGTGTAGATCTTGAGATCGGTCACAAACCGGGCGAAGCGGTGCGCCGGACGCGAAACCTCGTTCATGCTATTCGAGCTGTCTGGGCGAGCGCGGTCATTGTGGTCTGATCAAAGCGCGTAATCGTAGTCAATGATCAACGGCGCGTGATCACTGAAGCGTTCGGCCTTGTATATTTCGGCACGCCGGGCCAGCGAGGCGATGCGCGGTGTCGCCAGTTGATAATCGATCCGCCATCCAACGTTCTTTGCCCATGCCTGGCCCCGGTTGGACCACCAGGTGTATTGCTCCGGTTCCTGGTTCAGCGTGCGGAATACGTCGACATAGCCGAGCTTGTCGAGAACGCCGCTGAACCATTCGCGTTCTTCGGGCAGGAAGCCGGAATTCTTCTGGTTGGAACGCCAGTTCTTGAGGTCGATTTCCTTGTGCGCAACATTCCAGTCCCCGCAGATGATCACGTCACGGCCACTGGTGATGAGCTGGTGCAGTGGTTCGATGAACTGCTCCATGAAACGGAACTTGATTGCCAGCCGCTCGTCCGAGCTGGAGCCGGAGGGAACGTACAGCGAGATCACTGACAGGTCACCGTATCGCGCTTCGATATAGCGACCTTCACTGTCGAACTCGGGAATGCCCAGACCGTTGACAACGCGGTCCGGCTCCTTGCTGCAATATAATCCCACACCGCTGTAGCCGGGTCGCTCGGCAAAATGGAAATAACCCGACAGCTCGTCCGGATTGTGTACTTCGGGAACGATGTTCCTGGCCTGCGCCTTGAGTTCCTGTAGACACACAACGCTGGGCGACTGCTTCGATAACCATTGC
>JASFUE010000285.1:0-4154 GCA_050050435.1 Burkholderiales bacterium
GTTTCAGTTGGGCACATGCCTCTTCAAGCGCCTTGGTTTCGACCAAATTGCGGTCAGGCTTGTACAGCAATTGGTCAAGAAGCGGCCGGAATGCCTCGGGCAGATCAAAGCGCAGCAGCCTGTCCACGTACTCGGCCTGCAACTGCGCCTGCGCGCGTTTGCGTTCGATTGACGCAAGTGCCGCCTTGAGTGCATCGGGTGGCGCCGGCTTGTAACGACCTTTGCCTTTCTTGTAGAAGTGTGTCGGCGTAGCCTGCAGCCGCATCAGCAATCCGGCAGATTCCTCCGCTTTCGGTTGATGGCCGAAGTATTCGGCGGCAAGCGTGTCGAAGGAAAATTCGGATTCGCCACAGGCTTCCCACAGAAAACCGGCCTCGATTTCATCGGCCACGACGCGGGCCTGCTCCATGAACTCGTTGAGCGAGTGATGTTCAAAGCGCAGCAGGACCGCAGCCGCCTTCACCTTGGCACGCTTGCCGTGTTGCGTCTGTACCTGCAGCGACGTGTTGTTGTCTTCAACTACGGACGCCGCCTTGAAGCTGCCCGCGTCTTCATAGAATACATTCATGCTAATACCGGATTGCTGCTCGAGTATCGCAGCGCAAAAGGCTGCGGATTATACGCCAGCATCGTGTTAATCCGCGCGCGCCTGGATGCCGGCAAACTCCAACACGCAATCAATATAGTCGCCGAACTCGCTGAAACCGTGGTCGCTGCCATCAATCACGATTTGACGGCAGAGCCGGAAATGGTCGACCGCGATGCGCCAGTCGAGTAATTCGTCTCCTGTCGTATGCATCAGCAAATAGCGGTCCATTCGGGCTGGTCGCGCAATATGGAGTTCCTCAAGTTGCGCCAGATGCATTCCGGTCAGTTCGTATTCCTCACCGGTGTAGAGGTTCTTCTGTTGGCCAAGATAGGCACGCAAACCTTCGTGGGGTGTAATCGCCGGATTCACCAGTACCGACCTGCAACCCACATGCTCCGTCAGCCAGGTCGCGTAAAAACCGCCAAGCGAACTTCCCACCAGTGTTACTTCGTCAGCACGCAATGTGGAAAGCTCGTCTTGCAAATGCGCGAGTGCCTGTTGCGGCCAGTGCGACAGTGCCGGGCAGGCAAACTGCTGCTCCAGCCCGATTTGTGACAGCCGAGCGCGCAGTAAATTCGCCTTGTGTGAAGCCGGCGAACTGTTGAATCCGTGAATGTAGATGATCATGATGACGCAATATGTCCCGCTAGCAAGATTCGAATTGCCGGCGCAGCTCAGGTACTTTGCAATCTGCCGAGCAGTTTTTCATGAATATTTCCGAACCCGCCGTTACTCATGATCACCACGTGATCGCCGCTGCACACTATGGCAGCAATCGCGCCGGCCAGTGCATCGATGTCAGCGAAACAATGCAATTTCTCACCAAGCGCCTGTAGCGTCTTGTTTGCATCCCAGTCAATTCCCCCGGTGTAACAAAACACCAGGTCGGCCGCGGCCAGACTGGCAGGCAAAGCCTGCCTGATAGCGCCCAGCTTCATCGTGTTCGAGCGTGGTTCGAACACCGCCACAATGCGCGCATCGCCAACCGCGTCACGCAGACCCTGTACGGTGGTCTCGATTGCCGTTGGGTGATGCGCAAAATCATCATAGACGGTAACGCCATTGACTTCACCGCGCACTTCCATACGGCGCTTGACGTTGTGAAATTGTCCAAGTGCCTCGATGCCGGTCGCCGTCGGCACTCCGGCATGGCGGGCGGCTGCCAACGCCGCCAGCGCGTTGAGCATGTTATGCCGGCCGCCCAGATCCCAGCGCACACGTCCCTGCGCTTGTTGCCCGACCAGTACTTCAAATTCACTTGCCGTTGCACCCTCTTCGATCGACCAGCCATCGGCCTGATCGAACCATTCGACCGGCGTCCAGCAACCACGTTCGATAACCCTTTGCAAACTTTCTTGCGAGCCGTTGGCAACGATCAGGCCGTTACCGGGTATCGTGCGCACCAGGTGATGGAACTGCGTCTCTATCGCGGCCAGATCGGGAAAAATATCGGCGTGATCGTATTCGAGATTGTTGAGGATGGCCGTACTCGGGCGGTAATGCACAAACTTCGAACGCTTGTCGAAGAATGCCGTGTCGTACTCGTCGGCTTCGATCACGAAAAAGCGCGAACCGGCGACGCGGGCCGAAACACCGAAATCGAGCGGAACGCCGCCGATGAGAAAACCCGGTTCGAGTCCGGCATAGTCGAGTATCCACGCCAGCATCGAGCTGGTTGTCGTCTTGCCATGGGTGCCGGCCACGCCGAGCACCCATTTGTCAAAGAGCACGTTCTCGGCAAGCCACTGCGGCCCGGAAATATAAGGCAGGCGCCGGTTGAGGATCTCTTCCATCAGCGTATTGCCGCGCGAGACAACGTTGCCGACGACGAACAGATCGGGCGCCAGATCGACCTGCGCGGGATCCCATCCTTCGGTCAAACCGATTCCCTGCGCTTCGAGCTGTGTGCTCATCGGTGGATATACATTGGCATCGCATCCGCTCACCTCATGGCCGGCCTGCTTGGCAATAACAGCCAGCCCACCCATGAAAGTACCGCAGATTCCGAGAATGTGAATATGCATTCAGTTCGTCCCGAACAGAAGTCGCGCAACCGAAGTTGGCACCTGTTGATCCATACGCTTCGCTAGCCTTTGGCAACTGGACCGGACTGTTTCCACCGTCACCAGCCGGGGCATCAGCACCGCGAGTATCGCAGACACAGGACGCATGATCGAAAATTACAGCCTGTCACTACGGTCGCCACTGGCAAAACCGAGCAGTTGCGCATCGACTCCGTGCGATAGCACGAGCACTTTGAAAAGCTCTCCCATTTCCGCCGGTGAAAGCAGTTTCTGCACCGGTGCCGCCTGCGGCAGGTACGCTGCCGGGTCGGTCGCTGGCGTGCGCGCCAGCAGTTCGGTGATTCCGCAGTTGAGAAGAAACTGCGCCATGCCGGTGTATCCGGCGAGCCGGCTACCGGCACCAACGCCGGCGCGGGCAACGGAGGTGAAATCGACGTGCGAGGTAATGTCCTGCAGCCCAGGGAGAAAAAAGGGATCGTCATGCACACGATGACGGTAGTGGCACATCAGCGTGCCGCTGCTGCGTTGCGGGTGATAATACTCGGCCCGCGGAAAACCGTAATCGATCAGCACCACGGCACCTGATTCCATGCAATTGCACAGTTCGGCAACCATTTCGCTGACGGCCGGCGCGATCTCGCTGACATAGGGCAGGGGCACCGAAATATCTTTCGCAACCGCGCGCAACGCTGCAGTGGCTACCCGCTCCTCCCAAACCAGCCTGCCATCGCGAATACCGACACCGCGCTCGAATAGGCCCTGCTCACGCAACGCCACCACATGCACCGGCACGGCATCGAGCACCTCGTTGGCGATTACCACACCGGTAAAACGCTGCGGCAAATCACCGCACCATTCAATCCGCCCGCGCACTGGTTCCGGCAGCGCCTGCAACCGCTGGCGTTGACGTTTCTCAAGTTGCGGGCTCGGTTCGAGAATCCGGTAACGCGCCGGCAAGACATCGAGCCGCCCCAGTTCCTCCAGAATATCGGTAGCCAGTGCACCGGAGCCCGCACCCAGCTCCAGGATCTCGCCACCCGTGATCCGGAGAATCTGCGCGACTTGCTGCGCCAGCGCCTGGCCGAACAACGGGGTCATTTCCGGCGCCGTCACGAAGTCGCCCTCCGCTCCGAACTTGCTCGTCCCCGCCATGTAATAACCCAGACCCGGCGCGTACAGCGCCAGGTCCATGTACACCGCAAACGGTATCCAGCCGCCGTGCGCTTCAATTTGCTGGCAAATATGGCGCAAGACCTGCGCCGAGTGCTCGCGTGCTTGCTTGTCGGGGGACGGCAGGCCGGAAAATTCCTGGCCTGGAGATCGAGACACCAGAGTTCCTGCTGATCGGTAGGCTAGAATTGCGATTCTTTATCAGACCTTGCGCGTACCGCAAGTGCCAGCGCAAATTTCATGAGTGAGTCCGCTAACCCAAGACGCACCGCGCTCGTTACCGGCTGCGCCAGGCGCATCGGCGCCGCAATCGCCCGGGGTCTGGCCGCTGACGGATGGGACATTGCCGTGCACTATAACCGCTCGGCCAG
>JASFUE010000286.1:0-4147 GCA_050050435.1 Burkholderiales bacterium
ACGCACGCCGAGGCTGGCAACACCCGGCCATGCGCGCTCACCGAGACCATCCACCTCGACGACAAAAATTCCCTTCAGCGGCGCCTTGAGCCGGTTCAAACGCACATTGGCGGTCGGGTAGCCAAACCCGGTACCAATGCCGTCGCCACGTTCGACGCGGCCGCAAATACTGTAGCGACGCCCGAGCAATTGCTCGGCCGCTTCCAGATCACCTGCCTGCAGGCAGGCACGCACCGCCGTGCTGGAGACACGCTTTCCGTCGAGCATGACGCTGCGGGTGGCCTCGACTTCGAACCCGTAACGCGGCGCCAGGGCCAACAGCATTTCGAAATCGCCGCTGCGCCGCGCGCCAAAACGAAAATCGTCGCCGACCTGCAACCATCTGGTGCCAAGCGCGCGATGCACGATACGCTCAACAAACTGCTCTGCCGGTATCTGTGCCATGCGGTAGTCAAACCGGCTGACCAACACCATCTCGACCCCGGCACCTGCAAGCAGTTCCAGCTTTTCGCGCAAGCTGGTCAGTCTGGCCGGTGCCTGGTCAGGGGCAAAGAACTCCTGCGGCTGCGGCTCGAACGTCATCACCGCGGGCGTCAGGTCACGCTGGCGCGCGACCTCTACGAGGCGAGCGAGCATGGTCCTGTGGCCAGTGTGAAGGCCGTCAAAGTTGCCAATGGTCAGCGCCACTGGCTGATCGGCCCGCTCCGGCGCCCGCCGCAACACGCGCATATGGTGTAATCCAGCTACCGTCAAAAGGGTTGAATTTTAGCGAGTTTCCGGCTGCTTCGCGCGATTTTGGCCAATCCGCCGGCAAACTACGGTCAACACACCAAACCCGATTAGAATAACGAACGCGCTCTAAATAACTACCGGGCAGTAACAACCGCCCCTATTCCGGAACCCATGAAACTCCAGCAACTACGCTACATTTGCGAAGTCGCCAGGCGCGACCTCAACCTCTCGCAGACTGCGGAAGCGCTGTTCACGTCGCAACCGGGCATCAGCAAACAGATCAGGGCACTGGAAGATGAACTCGGCGTCGACATTTTCGTGCGCCACGGCAAACGCCTGGTCGCGATCACCGAACCGGGCCGCGCCATACTCGAACGGGCCAATCAGGTTCTCAATGACCTGGGAAACCTGAAACAGATCGGCGAGGAATTCACCCGGGAGGACAGCGGCAGCCTGACGATCGCCACCACCCACACGCAGGCGCGTTATGCGCTGCCACCAGTCATCAAGGCATTTCGCGACAAGTTCCCGAAAGTGCGCCTGTCGCTGTACCAAGGCAGCCCGACACAGATTTCGGAACTGACTTCGTCGGGCGAGGCGGATATCGCGATTGCCACTGAGGCGATCGAGCATTACAAGGATCTGGCAATGTTGCCGTGCTACCAGTGGAATCGCTGTGTGCTCACGCCACCGCGCCACCCGCTGCTCAAGGTCAGGAAACTGACCCTGCAGGAGATTGCCCGCTATCCAGTCATCACTTATGACTTCGCATTCACCGGACGCTCCAGGATCAACCAGGCATTCGCCGCCGAGGGGCTCTCGCCCGAAGTGGTGCTCACGGCCATCGATGCCGATGTCATCAAGACGTATGTCGAACTGGGGCTGGGCATCGGCATCGTCGCCATGATGGCCTACAACCCCGAGCGCGACCAGCGTCTGCGCGCACTGGATGCGAGCCATCTGTTCGAGCCCAGCACAACGCGCATCGGCATTCGCAAGGACAGCTACCTGCGCGGCTATATCTACGAGTTCATCGCTATGTTCGCCCCGCATTTGCAGCGCGATGTGGTTGACGCCGCCATGCGCGGTGCCATCTGAACGCGCCCGGCCAGGGCGCGATGGCTGCCGCCGGTCAGCGCTCGCGGCGGCTGAAATCGGCCAGACGGAATCCCATCAGCCACAGTGCCGCGAAGTAGCTCGCGGCACCGGCAACGACAACCGCGGCAAGCCGTCCGATTCGCGGCCAGTTGCCCGCTTGCAGCCAGAATTCACTGCCGGCCGCCAGCCACAGCAACACCGCGGCCATCACCGCCAGCGCAATGACGAGCTTGAAAAGGAACAGGGGCCAGCCGCTGACCGGTGTATAAATGCCGCGTTGGCGCAGCTTCCAGTACAGCAATCCGGCGTTGACCCAGGCGGCCAGTGCGATTGCCAGTGCCAGTCCGGCGTGCTTGAGGTGCCAGATGAACGCGAGGTTCATCAATTGGGTTGCCACCAGCGTAATCACCGCGATCTTGACCGGCGTTTTTACGTTCTGGCGCGCGTAGAAAGCAGGCGCAAGTATCTTGATCAGGATCAGCGCCACCAGCCCGATACTGTAGGCAATCAACGCCCGGCGCGTCATCAACACGTCCTGCTGCACAAACTCGCCATGCTGGAACAGTGTGGCCAGGATTGGCACCGCCAGCACCGCCAGCGCCACCGCGCAGGGGGCAGCCAGCAATACCGTGAGTCGCAGTCCCCAGTCGAGCAAGCGCGAGTACTCTTCGGCAGTGCCGTCGGCGTAGCGCCGCGTCAGGCTGGGCAGCAACACGGTGCCAAGCGCAACACCAAGCAATCCGACCGGCAACTCCATCAGCCGGTCGGCATAGTAGAGCCAGGTGACGCTGCCCGTGACCAGAAACGAGGCGAATATGGTGTTGATGAGCAGGGAGATCTGCGCAACCGATACCCCCAGTACCGACGGGCCCATCAGCGACAGGATTCGCAATACGCCCGGGTCACGTGGCTTCCAGGCCGGGCGCGGCAGCATACGGATCCGGAACAGAAACGGAACCTGAAAGGCAAGTTGCAGCACACCGCCGAGGAACACCGCCCAGGCAAGCGCCATCACCGGCGGATCGAAGTACGGCGCCAGCCATAGCGCAAAGACGATGAAGGAGATATTCAGCAGCGTCGGCGTGAATGCCGGAACGGAGAACCGGCTCCAGGTATTCAGGATGCCGCCGGCCAGCGACGTCAGCGAGATAAACAGGATGTAGGGGAAAGTCAGGCGCAGCAACGCCACGGTGAGATCGAACTTGTCGGCATCGGCCGCGAAACCCGGCGCACTGACATAGATGATCAATGGCGCGGCGATCACGCCGATAACCGCAACGATGATCAGGACGGTGGCCAGCAGGCTCGCCACGTGATCGACCAGCAGTTTGGTGTCCCGGTCACCCCGAACCGTGCGGTACTCACCGAGCACCGGCACGAAGGCCTGGGAAAACGCCCCCTCGGCAAACAGCCGTCTTAGCAGGTTGGGTATGCGAAAAGCGACGAAAAACGCGTCGGTCGCCAGGCCGGCGCCGAAAACGCGGGCAATGATCACGTCGCGTATCAGCCCGAGTACCCGCGACACCAGCGTCATGCTGCTGACCGTTGCCAGCGCTTTGAGCAGATTCATATGATTTTCAAGTGGGAACGCGCCGGTATTCTAGCCGATGGCCGCTGGCAGAACCGATGGCAAAGGCGGAAAGTGCTCCGGAACCAAAGGCTTAGGCATGCTATTCAGTCGCCCTACCGGCCAGCCCGCAGGCCTTGCGAAATTCCTTCTGGAACAGTACCATACGCCCCTTTTTCAGAATCCCGCTGGCGGGAACAGGAAATACCATGGCGAATATCGCTTCCGCGAAGAAACGTGCAAGACAGTCCGAAAAGCGTCGGGCCCACAACGCCGCATTGCGCTCGGAGCTGCGCACCATGATCAAGAAAGTGCGCAAGACCATCGCTGCGGGCGACAAGCAGGCGGCCCAGGCCGAGCTGCAGGCATCACAAGGCCGCATCGACTCGATCACCGACAAGGGGATCATCCACAAGAACGCCGCCGCGCGCCACAAGAGCCGTTTGTCGAGCGCCATCAAGGCGATGTCCTGAGCGCCAGAGCGCTTTTTCAGCCTGACTGCATGACCGGCCCGCAGCCATGGTTGCGGGCTTTTTGCTTGATAGACCCGGTATGCGATTGCAAAGCGCGGCGACGCGTCACAACCGGCTCTTTGGCGGGCAATTACAATCGGGTGAAAGCGGTTGCATCAGGGCACCATTTTCGCTAAAACTCTTATACGTTACAGGGTGAATGAACATCTCGACACGGCGGCATGTTGCCGCCGTGTTGTTTTTTCTTCACGATTTTTTCAGAGGTGGTCCATGCAAC
>JASFUE010000287.1:0-4145 GCA_050050435.1 Burkholderiales bacterium
CTGTAGCGGGCCTAAAAGCTCAAGCACCTGTTTTTCGAAGACTTCTTTCGAAATTCCCATTTGGCCTCCTACCCCAAGACGCACGCGCGCCCGATTCGGTTCCATTTTGGCAGCACATTTTTTCGAGGGTACCCGCGGCCCCTCGTTTGCCCCCGAATCGTGCACTGTGTGGCAGCCATCGATATCGCATCAGTTATGAAAACTGTAGTTCATCGCATCGCTCACCGAAGCTCGCCCGCACTCCATATATATATCTTCGAAGAACCACGAGCGAACCATACATATTTGTTGTACTGCACACAAAGATTGTTCAAAAAATTCCGGGAAACATGGAACCGATTCCGGACACCTCGCGTCTTGGAGCATGACGGCGTCGTGAAACGCCTGATTCAAACAACCGGACAAAAGGACGAGACCATGACAAACGCAAACTCGAAAGCTTTCGCAAAGACAAACGAACAGGCATCCGACCAATACTCACCGGTGCGATCATCAGCCCGTACGCGCAATGAAATTGCCGGACACTTTTCCCTGATTGGCAACGGCCCGGTCGTCATCGACTCTACTCCCGGAGTCGTCCTGCATGTGCGCTCAGGACTCGTACAGATTTGCCACAACGAAGAAGAAGGCCAGCATCTCGTCCAGGGTGGACAGAAATTCATCCTCGATCGCAGCGGACCAGTTGGCCTGGCCGCCATCGACCGTGCCGAAGTTCAACTCGAGTGGCCGTCTGTGCGCACCCCATCCATTCCGCGCGCGATGCATACGCAACAACAGTTTGCTTTTGTATAAACGAAGAGGCATTTCGGCGCATCGATGGAACCGAATTGCATTCAGGTGCGTCCTCGATAACAAGCACAAGCCCTCTGGAACTTGCGCGAAAAACACAGACACAAGGAGAAACACATCATGACCGCAGTCGCTGAACTCAAGAAATCCGTCGACGTCGTCGCACTCGAGCAGAAAGTAAAAGCCATGTACCGCGACGTTGCAACCAACCCGCACGGTGACTACCACTTTGAGATGGGTCGTGTCATGGCCGAGCGACTGGGTTACTCACCGGCCGATCTCGATGCCATCCCTTCCCAGTCCATCGACTCGTTCGCCGGCGTCGGTTACTACTTCGACCTCGCCGACCTCGGGGAAGGTGAAACGGTTGTCGACCTGGGCAGCGGTTCGGGGATGGACACGTTCGTCGCCGCCCTCAAGGTCGGTAAACAGGGCCGCGTCATCGGCATCGACATGACCGACGAGCAACTCGCCAAAGCCTCACAGCTGCGCGACATAGCCGGCTTCGACCAGGTCAGCTATCGCAAAGCCTACATTGAATCCACCGAGCTCCCGGACGCCTCATGCGATGCAGTGATCAGCAACGGCGTTGTCAACCTCGCGGCGGTGAAACAGGACGTCTTTGCTGAGGCCGCGCGCATTCTGCGCCCCGGCGGCAGACTGGCTCTGGCTGACATCGTGACCGAAGTCCGTTTACCTGAAGGCATCACCTGCGACGCCACGCTGTGGGCCGCTTGCATCGGTGGTGCATTGCAGGTCAACGATTACACCAGAGCGATCGAGTCTGCCGGCCTGCACGTCGAACATATTCGGGACAACAGCGACTACCAGTTCATCTCTGACAGCGCCCAGGGCGCCACGCGCAAGTTCGGCGTAAAGAGCGTATCGATCCGCGCCGTCAAGAAATAGAACCCTGACCAACAATCCTGCATCGATGAGGCGATGCGCGTCGCCGGTGCAGCAACAGATCAACACAGCAAAGGAGTAACACCGTGTCTACTGAAAACAACAGCAAATATCTCTTCACCATCACCCACTACGAAGACGACCCGGATCGTGTTGCAACGCCCCTGGTATTGGCCAACAACGCACTGGCAGCGGGCGGCGACGTGCTCGTGTGGCTAACCGTCGAAGGAGCAAACCTGGGCAAACGCGGTTCGGCCGAGACGCTCATACCGAAAAGCTTTCCGCCTGTTGCGCAGCTTCTCGACTCATTCACAGTCAACGGCGGACGCATCGGCGTATGCCCGCCCTGCGGCAAGACCCACGGTGTAACCGAAGAGAACATGGTGGCGAATGCCGAATGGATGGGAGCACAAGCCGTGCTCGAGGCCGCCGCGCAACGCCAGACCTTTTCTTTCTAGGAATGCGCGCCCAGAACACGGCCACCTGCCAGCTTTCAGGACGAACCCGCTGATGTCGGGGCCGGTCGTTCTGAAACACCGGCCATCGATAAGGAAGGAACAATCATGACCCATCGCCAACCGCAAGTTCATGAAGACACAGCGACGTCGCCGCAAACAAACGGCAAGAGAATTCTTCGCACTGCCATTGCCATCGCCCTCGGCATTACTTTCTTCGGCAGCATACTCGCGCAGCAGGGTTCAGCAACCCAGACAAACCGCGCCCGCTCGAGAACAAACACCGCTGTCCCGCACCTGGTGGTCAGCGGCACGACCGGCACCGTCGGCATGGATGCAGATCACGATGACGAACTGGTATTCGCGGATGGCAATTTTCATTCACGCGAGTGCTCGAAGCTGGGTTTCACCCAAAGCCGGGCCAGCGTGCACCGCGATGGCGATGTCATTCGTTTCAGCGCCGTCAACGTCAGCCCGAAGTACGGCACACTGAGCTGGGAAGGCGTGATTCGCAACGGTATCGTCGAAGCGCTCTATGTATGGAAAAAAGAGCGCTTGTTCTGGACCATTCAACGCGAATACTGGTTCAGCGGGGAGATCGAGAATGCCGTCTTCTGATGCCACCCTCGGCGCTTCGCCGGTACTAACCAACGCGTTTCACCCTCGCACGTGGCGTCTGGCAATTATCGTCTGCGCCATTCTCGCCCTGAATCTGACCGGCGGTTGGCTGGCAAGCCAACTCAATCTGCAGATATGGCCGCAGCACAGCGACATTATCGAAATGATCATTGTTGCCATCGTTATCGGCTACATCCTCGCGATGGCATTTCCCTTTGTTCCTGGAATCGAGATCGGCCTCGCGCTGATGCTGCTGCTGGGCCCGGGCGGCATTGCTCTGGTATACCTGTGCACCCAGCTTGCCCTTGCGTTGAGCTTTCTCCTCGGGCGACTGGTTCCGACGCGTATCATCGCTGGCGCATTTGGCTGGCTGAAACTGGACAAGGCTCGCCGTCTGGTCGAAGAACTCGAGAACACGCCGCCACGCCAGCGTATCCGTAAACTCGCCGAGCGCTCGCCGTCTCCGTGGGTCGCATTCCTGGTCCGCCATCGCTATCTGGCACTCGCCGCCATTCTCAATTTGCCCGGCAATGCCATCATCGGTGGCGCCGGTGGCATCGGCATGATCGCGGGCATGAGCCGCGCCTGTCCCTTCCACCACTTTGTTGCGCTGATGGCGGTCTCCACTCTTCCAGTGCCGCTTTTTCTGATCCTGACCGGTTTGTGAACTTCACCGGCATGACATGCCGGTGTGATGCCCGGATGAGAACCATCCAGGTCGCCGCTGCCAAGGGGCTCATCGAACGTTATGCGTCTTTGGGCACCGGTTTCAACGCCTGCTTGTAGACAGAACCATACCTGGGCGCGTCTAAATTGTCGCCACGGGGGCAGCGCATCACAGGGCGACGTTCCCCGACGTAGAACCACGGCGCACCGCGGCGATACCTCGTTTCCCTTGCCAGCAATTCACCCGTTTCACTGTCGGTGACAGCGCGTTCGACCTTCTTGATTTTGTGTGCGACCAGCGTTCCCCTGTGCGTTTGCAGGTAGTGGTACCTCGACACGGGGTGATCAAGCACTTTCGGCGTCCACACCCCGTTGATCTTCTCGACGTGAACAACCTTGTTGGGACGGCCCCTGGGCTGGGCCAGCCCGAACTCAAAGTAGCGGTAGCCGCCCTTCTTGTAATATTCCACCGATTCGGAGGCAAGATCGCCGAAACGCATGGGCAAGACAGCGCTGGCATCGTAGAAACCTTCGACTTCGACAATCTTGTTGACGAACACACCCGCATCCGCACTGCACAAGTGGTCGAAATTCCGGGCAATCCACAACTCCTCGGCAATTGGCGCGATGTAAAGCACGGCAAACAACGGCGCCACCAATACCTGTGCGCCGGGTGCACGTACCCGCAGCCGCCTGACCAACCATACAAGG
>JASFUE010000288.1:0-4098 GCA_050050435.1 Burkholderiales bacterium
CGGTGTCGCGAGACTGAAGAATTGCACGGCTTTGGACTGGGGACGCATGCGCAGAGCAAATTGTTCCTTTGTGAAATCGGCTTTGCCGGTTCCGGTCACGCGTATTTTGCTGGTGTCCAGAATGATGCCTTCATCGGTGAGTATGCCGTTGTCGAGTTTGAACCGGCCGACTGCGCAGTTGACCCTGGAGGCCTTGTCGGAATCGACTTCCGATGCGAGCGCGATCAGCACATTCACGGCCCACATGTCGATGATGCCGGCCTGCATGTTGTGCGGCCATATCGCGAAATCGATGCGGCCGGTGCCGTGGCGCAGGATTTCCGAAAGGTAGCGCGCGCGCGAGTCTACGTCGACTTTGAGGCTGAAGGTGCCACCAAGGTCGGTGCCGGGTTCGATCCGGCGTGCCAGGACGCCGTAATCGAATCGGGAGACATCGATGTGCAGATCGGCGTGTACGTCCTGTTCGGTTGGTTCGTATCCCAGTTGCAAGCGGGCACCGCCTCCCGGTATTTCCACTTCGATCGGACCAATGTCGGCGCGCCCGTTTTCGAGTCTGGCTCGCATTCGACCCGCGCCCAGTTTGTCGTTGCCCGAGAGCACCTGCCTGACTTCGACGTCAAGCAAGACGTCCTGACGCCGTAGCGCCTCGGGGCTGAGTAATGTCTGCGCCTTGTCACTTGCTGCGGCAGCCTTGCGTCTGACTTCCTCGGCACTCGGTTGCGCCGCCGGTGTGCCCGGTTCCCTGGTCTGTGGTCTTTTCTCTATCGGAGACCAATCACCAAAGCGAAAGTCATTGAGCTGGATGACCGGCGAGGTCAGTACCACCGCGATGCGTGGGCGGCCGGTTTGCGTATCGAGACGGCCCTGGCCGTCCAGTTTGCTTTCACCGACCTGCAGACGCAGATCGTTCACCTCATATCCGCGCGGCGAGATCCGAAATTTCCCGTTCGCCGACCATGGTCCCCACGGTGGCAGCGACGTGCGGGTGAGTGCATCCAGATCGGAGAACAGCTTGCCGCGCGCATCGAGCGCGAGTTGCACATCGGTGCCGATTGGCCGCGCTACGTTGCCGGTGAATTTGACATCGCTGTTGGCGGCGTTGGCGAGTAACGTGAAATGAAGTGGTAGACCCGGATTGGCCAGTTCGTTGGCTGGTGCGGTTTCAACTGAAATGCTGATCGGTATTCCGTCAAGCCCGCCATTGAGGGCAAGGCGCACCGGCTTGCCCGGATCGGCGCGCAACTCGCCCTTGTCAACGGTGACA
Source organism: Burkholderiales bacterium (assembly GCA_050050435.1). Taxonomy (GTDB): domain Bacteria; phylum Pseudomonadota; class Gammaproteobacteria; order Burkholderiales; family Eutrophovitaceae; genus SG8-40. Next base: position 1,265 of record JASFUE010000288.1, read on the forward strand.
GTTGCTTTGCCTTTGGTATTGGCGTCACGCAGCACGATACGTCCGCCACCGACTGCGCCAATCAGTTCGGAGCGCGCCAGCATGCCGCTGAGCCGGCTGGAGCGCGCGACCAGATTCACGGCGAACTGATTGAACCCGGCTTCCAGATTGCGCGCAATGCCGAAAGATCGCAGAACCGAACCGACGTCGATATCCGCGGCATAGAGCCACAGCCCGGCCACCGGTTCGGCGCTGCGCAGGTCGAGCAATACAGCGCCGTTGAAACCGGCGTTGGCGACATTGGCCGAGAACGGTGATGGGTACATGTAACCGTCGCGTATGCGCCCGTCAAAGGCGACATCGCGCACGGCAACGGGAGCACCGGAAAACTGTCTGATGTTGACGGCAATATCGGCATCGCCGAGGTCAATTTGCGTTGGCAACACCGGAATGTCCAGATTGGTTCCCGATTTCGCCGAAGGCGCTTTGCCAAATTCCGGCAATGCCGACTCGAGTTCGGTCAGGTCGATCAAATCCGAATCCAGCGATACTTGAAGATGCCTGGAGCCGTCGACGATCGACTGCGACAAGTCGATTTTGACACTGGTTCGCCCGAGCCTGATTATCAAGTCGCGCAATTGCCATGATGCGACGCGTACGCTGGCCTTACCGGAAATGTTCGCCGGTATCTGCGCGCCGGGTTCGAATCCAAACCATCTGGCAAACTCGCCGGCGCGAGGCGCAGCGAACTCGAAGGCGAGCGCCGTACCGCCATCCGCCGCCGGCGCACCGATACGGCCATGAATTCGCGCCCGAACCTGGCCCGAGCGCAAACGCAGGTCCAGTGGCCCACTGCCTTGCAACATCATGGGTTCGAGTGCACCGCCTGCGAGGATTGCATCGAATGGCTGACCGACGAGCGTGCCCTGCGCATTGGCTGCCAGGCCTTTGCCCGGCGGCAAATGGAGCACAAACTTGTCGAGTGAAAAACTGACTGGATTCCCGTCCGCCACGTTGCCGTAACTGAAGCGGCCGCGCCCGACGCGCAGTTTCACATCCAGGCTTTGTACAAGATCGCTGCCACGGTCGCCTTGCGCGACGAGCTTGAAGTCAAAACGCCCCAGTTGGCCTTCTACGCCAGGTATGCCAAACAGCAGATACGCGAGGCCGCCGAGTTCCGAGTTGCTGGTGCCAAGTTGCAGATCGAATTTCGGCGGTGTCGCCGTGGCATCGGCAATGACTTCTCCGTTCAGACGCACTCCGGTCATCGAAGCGGTTACGGGCGCGCGCAAAATGCCATCCTGCAAATGAATCCGCAACCTTGCGTCCTTGACGTCTCCGGGCAGGCTCAGCCAGCGCTGCACGCCGAGCGCGACATCGGCATCGAAATCGTTCATCCTCTTCAGGTCGAACGTGGCGGTGGCGAGGCTGCGATAGAGATCAGCCAGGTCGCGCGGCGGTTCAGCCTCGGCCTTGTGATCAGGCTGTTTCAGCTTGGCACGCGACGAGCCGGCTCCTTGTTGCTCGCCGATGAAGGGGCGTAGATCAAGCGTTTGGGCGGTGAGCGATCCGGTCAGCTTCGGTCTCGGGCCGGTGATGTCGAAGTCGAGGTCGCCGGTGAACGCGGTCTCACCCATTGCGGCGGAAAGTTGCCGCAGCTGCACCCGGCGCGGCGAAAAATCGACCATGGCGGAGATGCCGCTGGCGCCGACGTCGGGCAGGTCGATTTGAAGCAAGCGTTCGACCTCCATGAGATTTTCAGTGCCGAGTCCAAACGACACATCTCCGGCGCCATTGCCGCTCACCGAGCCGCTGACCGACAGCGTCGAGCTCAGGAATGTGACCGTGAACGAGATCGGCCAGGGCTTGTCGTTGGTCAGTTCCGACATCATGCCGCCGGTGAATTCCATGTGATACGGAAACTGCTTTTCGACGGTCCCATCGAGTGTCATCCGCAAGGGCGCGTTTGCGGGAGACTGCGCCACAAGTGAATGCAAATCGAAAAAATGACTCGTGCCATTATTGGCGACGTATTCAACGTTGAGTTGCTCGAGCACGATGCGCTGGATATCGAGCAATGTGGCCGCTTGCCCGGCGCTGACCGAGGTGCCGGGTCCGGAACGGGTCCGGCTTGCGGATTCGGTTCCGGTTGCGCGGGTCGGCCGGTACAACGTCCAGTTGTTGCTCCCGTCGTCCCTCGATTGCAAGCGAATCTGGACATCGTTGCCAGCAAGTTCATCGATGCGTAGCTGCTTTTCAAACAGCAAAGGCCACAGGTCCACGGCCAGGCGCGCCTCGCCCAGGCTGGCGAAATCGCCACCTCCAAAACCAGGTGCGTTGGCGATGTGCAATCCGCCAACGCGCAGTCTCGGTCTGGCGGAAACCTCGATTTCCATGGGGCCGTCGAACCGCACTGCCCGGCCGATGCTTTCGCTGAAGGCCTGCGCAATGCGGGCACGCAGAAAAGTGCCGTCCACGGTAATGCCGACAAACGTGATGTAGGCGAAGCCAACGGCGATGCAAACCAGCAGTGTGAGTACAGCCCACGCGCTCCATCGCAGGACTCGAGAAAATGCCTGCCTGCTGGCGTCGCGCGGTGGCATCATCTTCCGTGACGCCATGGGGAGAAACGTGTGTCAGGCGTGCGAATCTGCGGCGCCCCCGACGGCGGATGGCAGCGCGGCGGCACGACGACCAGCGGCCTTACTTTGCAGGCGGTTGTGCCGGTGGTGCGTACCATTGATCTTTCGGCACTACTTTGGGCTGCGCGGTATCGGCGACATAATTGGGTGTCATGATCTGCACGCCATGTTCGTTGAATACGTCGAGGATGTTGCGATGCAGTGCGGTGTAGA
>JASFUE010000289.1:0-4084 GCA_050050435.1 Burkholderiales bacterium
CGATTATAGAGGCGTTGAGTCAGTCTTCAGGGTGCACCAAACCCATAACGCAAAAGAATGGATTGACCCCGTGCAGACCTGACAAACTCAATGAAACGACTTGCCTCGACAGCTTTACGGCTGTCAGCCACAAGCGCAATCGGATAGGCAATGGGTATTGCCGTGGGGACGTTCATCAATACTCGCACTTCTTGCGGCATCACTCTGGCGTCGGTCGCGTAAACAAATCCAACATCAACCTCCCCACGGGCCACGTAATCGAGGCTCTGGCGCACGTGCTGCGTATTGATGTATTTCGGCCCGAGAACGTCCCACAGCCCGGCCTCCTTCAGAACCTGTCTCGTATAGCGGCCAACGGGAACGCTGGCAGGATTGCTGACCGCGATGCGATCAACATCATCCGAACGCAACTCGGCCAGTTTACTGATGCGAAGCCTCGAGTCCGATGGCGCAATCAGCACCAATACGTTGTGAGCAAAATCCACGCGCGACGCGGCGACAATGAGTTGCCTGTTTTGCGCGAGGTCCATGGTTTCCTCGTCGGCCGAAGCAAATACGTCTACCGGTGCACCACGGCTGATTTGCTGCAACAACGTCCCGGAGCCGGCAAAATTCAGAACAACATGCGCGTTCGGATATTTACGCTCATATGCCTTTCCAAGCTCGGTGAATGCATTGGTGAGACTGGCTGCTGCCGAGACGATCAGATCAGCCGCTTCCGCAGCGTGCCACCCTGACGCGAGCATCACGGCGACCAGAAGTGGTTTGAGAAACTTGTTCAACATCTTTATCTCTTCCGAAGTTACTTACTATCGAAATGTCGATTGCAGTCGCGCTCTCGTTCAGCTGCGTTCGATGTGTTGCTCGTCCGCCTCGCTTGCTGACTCGGTAATACCGGTCGCTTTCATCAGCATCTTGCGTATTTCACCGCGCACCGGATTGCCCATGGCATCCCGGTAAGGCGCGCCCTTGAGGTCGATTTTGGATTTGACCTGCCCGCCTTGTACCAGCACCAGACTCTCCGCCAGTGCCGCAACGTCCTGTGGATCGTGGGTGATGACCAGCAATGGCACCTGGAACAACCACTGCGTGTTGAGCATTTCCTGGCGCATGCGAATACGCAGCAACGGATCGAGCGCGGCAAACGGCTCATCCAGTAAAAGGATTGCCGGCTTGCGCAACAACGCGCGCGCCAAACCCACGCGCTGGCGTTGCCCGCCTGACAACTGCCATGGATGACTGGCTGCCAGCGCAGAGATTTCAAACAGCTCGAGCAGATCGCGCACGCGACGGATCACCTTCCGGTCGGGTCTGCGCCGGAACCAGCTGGTTTCGGAAAATGCCACGTTCTCTTCCACAGAGAGGTGCGGAAACAGCGCGTAGTCCTGAAACAGGTAACCTACATTGCGATGGCGTGCCGGGATATCGATGCCGGTCGCAGAATCGAACAGCACCCGGCCATCGACCGCGATGCGTCCCTCGTCAGGGCGCTCGAGGCCGGCGATTGCCTTGAGCGTCAGGCTTTTCCCGGCGCCGGATGCGCCAAAGATAACGTTCAGATCGTCTTCGCAGACAAAGCTGATGTCGAGCCGGAAAGCCTGTGAGCCGGAACGAAGCGTCTTGCGGATATCGACCTCGACACGCATAGAGGACTCAGCTACGCGCGTGGCGCGGTTTCAGGAAATGGCCGGACCCGACCAGGATCAGAACGCATACCAGCGAGGTCACGACGACCAGGAAATTGGCCACGTTGTCATTGCCGGCCTGCACCGCTTCGTATACTGCGATCGATAATGTCTGGGTACGCCCCGGCAGACTTCCGGCAACCATCAGGGTGGCGCCGAATTCACCCAGTGCGCGGGCAAAGGCGAGCATGGCACCTGCCAGAATGCCACGCCATGCCAACGGCAGCGTGACCCGCCAGAACACGTGCCATTCCGATTTGCCGAGCACCCGTGCCGCCTGTTGATACTCCGGGTCGACACCCTCGAATGCCGCCCTGCTCGCCTTGTAAACCAGCGGGAAGGCCACCACGGCCGCTGCCAGTACCGCCCCCTGCCAGGTAAACACCAGGGTGATGCCGAATTCACTATCGAGCCAGCCGCCAATGACCCCGCGCCGTCCAACCAGCACCAGCAGGTAGTATCCCAACACGGTTGGCGGCAACACCATGGGCAAGGTCATCACCGCATCGAGCACTTCCCTGCCCGGAAACCGCCAGCGGGCCACTGCCCATGCCGCGCCAATGCCGCTCACGCCCGAGAGCACGGTAGCCCAGCCAGCGACTTTGAGACTCAGAAAAAGGGGAACGAGGACGGCTTCGGTGGTGAGGTTCACGGTAGCGCGAAACAGAGGTTGGGATCCTGCTCAGGCAGACACAAAGCGGGTGTCATATGTCAGGGCACATCAGCATGTCTTTCATCTGCCGGCGCGTTGCCGTTACACCATTTCCGTCGGAACCGGGTGACACCGAAAAAAACGGCGCTTCGTTCAGAAGCGCCGTGTTCATACTCGAAAGGAGGTGACAGAACATGTGGCCCTGTCGTATTCGCGTACCTGCGCTGTATTTAAGCGGATATAGCGCGTGGCGTCAACCTTTCTTTCAACCCGAACCGGGCGCTCTTCTCAACCCGTTGATTTGACAAATATTAAAATCTTTTGGACTAGCGCATCAGGTCCGAAAACTCATCCATCTCGCGCGCCACGCTGGCGCAGGCTTTCTTTTCCATTTGCCGGTAGCGCCTGACCACGTCGTGGCCGAGCTCGGTCACCTGTGCCCCGCCGCCCTGAGCGCCTCCGGTCAAGGTTTCAACCAGCGGCGAACGGAAGCTGGCATTCATAGTGTCCACCAGCACCCAAGCGCGCCGGTAGGACATACCCAGCTTGCGGGCGGCCGCCGAGATAGAACCGCTCTCGGCAATGGCATCGAGCAGATCAGCCTTCCCCGGTCCCATTGCGATGGATTTGCGAAAACTGATCCGAAGCTGTGGCTTCATTGCGGCTTCAGTGGGTGGTTGAGATATCCTCGAACGCGCCACGCCCCGGCTCCGGTCTCAGGACCAGCGATCTGCCGCCGCATCATCGCTGGAGCGCGCATCGACCCATCGCGATCCCTCGGGCGTGACTTCCTTCTTCCAGAACGGTGCACGCGTTTTCAGGTAATCCATCAGGAACTCGCAGGCCTTGAAGGACTCGCCACGGTGAGCGCTGGTCACGATCACCAGCACGATCTGGTCGAGTGGTCTGAGCGTGCCGACGCGGTGTACCACCAGCGCATCGTATATATCCCAGCGTTGCCGGGCTTGTTCGACGATTTCCTCCAGGGATTTTTCGGTCATGCCCGGATAATGCTCGAGTGTGAGCGTGGCGACTTCATCGCCTTCGTTCAGATCGCGCACGATGCCCACGAAGCTGGCAACAGCACCAACCTTGGGATTGCCTTCGCGCAGCCGGGCAATTTCGGCACCGACGTCGAAGTCCTGTGTTTGCACTCGCACCGGCATGAAATCAGCCTCCGGTGACCGGCGGAAAGAACGCGATTTCCTCGCCACCCACAATGGCCGTTTCCGGCCCGGCCATGTCCTGGTTCACTGCAACGCGTACCGCCCTGCCCGCACCCAGCTCACTCGCCCAGGCATCGCCGCGCTGCTTTAGAAAATCCGCCAGTTCCCCAACGGTACCGACACCTTCGGGCAGCACCAGTTCTTCTTCGCCCTTGCCAAGTGCTTCACGCAGGCGCGCAAAGTACAGGATTGTTACGGTCGCAGTGCGCGTTTCATTCGGCTTCATGTGTCTATTTTACCCCTCTCGCGGCAGCGCGATTTCGCCTGCATTCGAGCGTACGAAATCGGCGATCGTCTCGTAGTCGTTTAACGCAAACTGCGGCAGATCGGTGTCGAGTTCTTCATCCGTTGCGATGCCGATAATGTGTTTGTCTTCGGTATGAAGAAACGGTGCACCGTGTTCCTTGCGATGAATCTCCAGCTTGGGCATTGGTTGTTTCTTGAAACCTTCAACCAGGACGATGTCGCAGCTCGACATGCGGCGCAACTGTTCCGGCAGTTCCGCCTCCGGTGCGTCACCG
>JASFUE010000290.1:0-4073 GCA_050050435.1 Burkholderiales bacterium
TGCCGATCACCAGCACCAGTGGTATGGCTGCCATTGCACCGAGCGCCAGCACCATGAAGACAGCGTTATACGCCTGCATTGCCGCCTGTTTATCGATTTCGCGCGCAATGATGGCCAGCCCCCGGGCGGATTCCATGCTGTAGTGGCCCGCGTAGCCAAAGTAGCGCAGCACGTCGTTGAACGGCGTGACATGCTCGACCATCTCGGCGCGTCCCGTGGCGCCAACCACCACGAAAATTGCCAGGATCACGGACACGCCAATACTGCTGAACATGGTGCGAACCAGATTGAATACGGCAGTTCCCTCGTTCCGTTTGTTTGTCGCGAGGGTGGAGAAAGCAACCATCTGTACCGGGACCAGGATCACACCCGCCCCGATGCCCCCAACGAATCCGGTCCACACAATCGACCAGGTGGCGACATCAGCGCTCCATTGCGACATCGCCCAGGTTGAGATACCCAGGCACAGGAACCCGAGCACGATCATCAATCGCGGATCGATCTTTCCCGAGATGCGCCCGGTTACAAACAGCGCCAGTAAAATACCAACACCACGCGGCGATTGCAGCAGACCCACGGTATCAATCGAATAACCGCGAATGTGCTCGAGGAAGGTCGGCATCAATACCATCGGCGGCACGGTCAACAGGCCATAGAAAGAAATGAGCACCAGTGCAATGAAAAAGTTGCGTTGCAGGAACACACGAGGATCCAGGAACGGGTCGCGATGCGTGAGCACGTGCATGTTGAACATGTAAAGCGATACCGCGGCCAGACAGGCTTCAAAGACGATCTCGCCCGATTCGAACCAGTCCAGCCGCTGCCCGCGATCGAGCATCATTTGCAATGCACCGATACCAATGGCAAGGGTCAGGAATCCGAACCAGTCCAGCTTCTTGCTCGAATCGCGTTCGGTTTCCGGCAAGAACAGCAACACGCCAAGCAAGGCGACCAGCCCGAACGGAACGTTGATGTAGAAGATATAGCGCCAGGACATGTATTCGGTGAGATAACCCCCGATGGTCGGTCCGATGACCGCGCCGCATACCGAACCGATGCCCCAGTAGGCCATGGCCTTGGCGTGTTGTTCCGGCGGAAAAGTATCCAGGATGATGGCGAGCGATAGCGGAATCAGGAACGCACCGCTCATGCCCTGGATCACCCGCGCAATCACTTCCACTGGCAACGAATTGGCGGCACCGCAAATGACCGAAGCCGCGGTAAAGCCGGCCACGGCGCCGACAAACACACGCTTGCGACCGAATCGGGTGCTCATCCATCCGGATGTCGGAATCATGATCGCCGACGCGACGATATAGGACGTAATTACCCAGGCGACCTGGTCCTGGGTGGCGGAGAACGTCCCCTGCATATGGGGCAATGCAACTGCCGCGATGGTCCAGTCGATCGAATACAACAACGACGCGACCATGACCGATCCACTGACCAGCAATGGGTGGCGCGGAACGTGGTCCGCAGGGGTGATCATCGACCGGCTGCGGCCAGCGTCGTCGGGGGTTGGAGGAAGCTCGGCAGGTAGCCGTTTTCAACCAGTTTGCGGATTGGCCTCGGCAGGCCACGACTGACACCGGTGTCCACTCCCACGGTCACGGTCATGCCGGCCCGCAGTTTGTTGGGCATGCCCGCGGGCTGTTCTACCTTGATATGCACCGGTATGCGCTGCACGACCTTGACCCAGTTGCCGGTGGCGTTTTGCGGCGGCAACACCGCAAACTCTGCCCCGGTTGCCGGCGCAATCGCGCTCACACTACCCGGCCACACAACATCGGGATAGGCATCTGCAACCACATGCGCACGTTGACCTTCGCGCATCCATGTCAGTTGGGTTTCCTTGAAGTTCGCTTCAATCCAGACCGCGTCACTGACAATGATGCTGAAAATGGGCGCGCCTTTCTCCACGTACTCGCCGGCCTGCAGCTTCATGTTGCTGATCACGCCCGACGCCGGCGCATAGACATTCGAATCCTTCAAACCGAGCCCGGCTTCGTCAAACGTTGCTTCCGCTTCGAGGAAGCGTGGATGACGCTCGGCGGGCAGATAGGGGTTTCCGAGGAGGCTGGCAAGCACGCGGTTGGTACGCTCTTCGACGCTGGCGAGGTGCACTTTCGCCACATCCAGCTTGTGCTTCGCTTCGTCGTATTGATCGGCCCGGCCCATACCGTGCTCCTTCAGCGTCTTCTGACGCTCTAGCTGCTTGGTCAGGTAGGCGATACTTTCGAGCGCTTCGCGCTTCTGGAGCAAAGTTGAACGGTACTCGGCTTTGAGCGACTGCACTTCGGTGCGCACGACATCCATCTGAGCGAGCGCACGGCGCTGCGCCACTTCATAACTGGCGTGCTCGAGACCGAACAGCAACGCGCCCTTTTCAATGTACTGATTGTCCTCGACCTCGACATTGGATACCCGTCCGTCCAGTTCCGAGCTGACGGCGATGATGTCGGCCTTTACATAGGCATTCTCGGTTTCAACCCGCTCGCCGCCATGGGAATAGATATAGAGTCCGGTCAGGCCTGCCGCGACCGGGACCACGATGATAAGTAAAAACCGCACCAGCCAATGGGCGGCTACAACTGCCGTTTCCTTTACGCTGCTCATACTTGCTGCACCTTGACACGATTTCCGTTACCGCCCGAACCGTTGCGGGCTGATCCATTACGTGTTGAACCATTGTCCCCGTTACTCAGATTCGCCTTGACCGCAAGCAGCGTGTCGACAAAATGCTCCTGGTCTTTTTCGGTCAGTCCGGCCAGCGCATCGCGGCGCAAATCGGCCGCGGCGGCACGCATGGTTTTCATTGCCGGCCCCACCTCCTCGGTCAGGAATACACGCTTGGCGCGCCGGTCCTCGGCGTGTTCCTCGCGGCGAACCCAACCCTTGACCTCCAGTCGATCGAGCAACCTGCCCAATGTCGGCTTTTCGATTTCGAGAATGTCCGCCAGCTCCGATTGGGTAAGGCCATCATTGCGGTAAAGATGCGTCATCACCCACCACTGCGACCGGGTCAGGCCGAGCGCCCTCATCCTCCGGTCATAGGTATTGCGCATCAGGCGCGCAACATCATGCAGGATGAAGCCGAAATTTCTCGATAGATCTTCGCGTTGGACGGGCAAAAGAGACTCTCTTCAACAATTCGGAAATAGACAACCTTGCCGGAATTTAGTTGCCTAGCTAATTATAAGCCAGGCAAGCGTTTCCGGGTAGCCCGGCCTTACCACACGGCTTCGTGCATCGCCTACAATCGGCTCCAGATTGTCCCTCCGGGTTGCTGGAGGCGTTTTGGGAGCGAGGTATCAAACGCATGAAAATCAATGAGATAAAAACAATCAATCTGGAAGAGTTTCCAAATGTCCTATGGGTACAGGTCCACACCGACGAAGGGGTGACGGGGCTTGGCGAGACGTTTTATGCGGTGGAACCCGCCATCGCCCACATCCACCAGACCATTGCGCCCTACCTGCTGGGTCAGGATCCGTTGCAAATCGACAGGCACAGCCGTCACATGCTCTACAACTATCTGGGCTTCAAGACCGTCGGGGCCGAGATGCGGGCAGCCTCGGCAATCGATATCGCGCTCTGGGACATTCTCGGCCAGGTCACCAATCAGCCTATCTATCAGCTACTTGGCGGCACCAGCCGGGACAGGGTCAGGGCCTACAACACTTGCGCTGGCTATCAGTACGTGCGCGCCAAATCGGAACAGGGCACGGCCAACTTCGGTATGCCCGGCGACAGCGGCAGGTACCAGCCCTACGAAGATCTCGTCGGTTTCATGAAATACGCCGATGAACTGGCCGTCTCGTTACTCGAGGAAGGCTATACCGGCATGAAAATCTGGCCTTTTGACGAGTACGCCGAAGCCAGCAATGGCACCTATATCTCGACTACCGATCTGAAACAGGCGATGCAGCCGTTCGAGAAAATCCGCAAGGCGGTGGGCGACAAAATGGATATCCACGTGGAATTCCATTCACTGTGGAACCTGCCGACCGCGATCAGGATTGCCAAGGCGCTCGAACAGTTCAACCCGTTCTGGTACGAAGATCCGATCAAGA
>JASFUE010000291.1:0-4052 GCA_050050435.1 Burkholderiales bacterium
CAACCCGGCCGGTCATGAAGACCAGCGGCAAGAAGACCGCGACCAGGGTGATGGTCATCGCTACCACTGCGAAGCCAATTTCCTTGGCGCCTTTCACGGCCGCCTGGTATCGCGTCATTCCGTCTTCGATATGACGATGGATGTTCTCCAGCATGACAATGGCATCGTCAACGACCAAGCCGACCGCAAGGACAATACCGAGCAAGGTCAGCACGTTGATCGAAAAACCCAATACGTACAGGAAGAAAAACGCGCCGATCAACGAAATCGGGATTGTTATCACCGGGATGAGGGTGGCGCGGAAACTGCGCAGGAACAGGAAGATGACCAGCACCACCAGTATCAGCGCCTCGAGCATCACCTTGTAGACCGATTCGATGGCGGCGGAGATGAATTCGGAGGTGTCGACCGCGACACGCATGCTCATCCCTTCGGGCAATCCCTGCGCCAGGCGCGGGACCATCGCGCGCACCCCTTCGGCAATGGCCAGTGTGTTACCTGTGGATTGCTTGACAATGCCCAGACCGAGCGCTTCCTGACCACTTACGCGCACGATCTTGCGGTTCTCATAAGGACCAGGAGCGGCATACCCAACATCGCGAATACGAATCGGATAACCTCCGACCTCGCGAATCACCATGTTGTTGAACGCTTCCGGGCTGCGCAAATCGGTTTCAGCCAGCACCGTGAGCTCGCGCTCGGTACTTTCAATACGGCCACCCGGCGAATCGAGGTTTTGCGCACGCAGAGCGCTTTCAACGTCCTGCGGTGTCAGGCCGCGTGCAGCCAACCGCTCACGATCGAGCCAGATCCGCATTGCGTAGCGACGCTCACCACCGATGATGACAGTGGCCACACCGGGTACAGTCTTCAGGGGGTCGGTGAGATACCGGTCGGCATAGTCAGTCAGTTCCATCGGCGTGTGACGATCGCTCATCAACGCGATCCACATCACCGGCCAGGCATCGGCTTCAATCTTGTTCACCACTGGATCATCAGCTTGCTCGGGCAACAGGGTCCTGACGCGGGATACCCGGTCGCGCACGTCGTTCGCCGCAGCTTCGACATCACGGTCGGTAACAAAGGTGACCGTGATCTCACTGACCTCTTCGCGACTGCGCGACTTGATGGTATTGATGCCTTCAATGCCCGAGAGCGCATCTTCGATCGGCGTGGTAATCACGCTCTCGATGACCTGTGCCGTCGCACCCGTGTACACGGTACGCACGGAAACGATTGGCGGGTCGATTTTCGGGTATTCGCGAACTGAAAGACGGTCGAACGAAATTACGCCCAGCAGCACGATGAGCATGCTGAACACGGTGGCAAGCACCGGACGTCGAATCGAAATATCGGAGAGAATCATTTATCCAGCCTCCTCGGAGCCGGCGCGCTCAGCCGGCCTTGTTGCCACCATCTTGCGCGGTCTTCGACTGGGGCGCAGCCGGCGCGCCCATCACCATTACCGGGGCGCCGTTGCGCAACTTGATTTGCCCTTCGGTCACTACAACATCGCCGGGGACGAGCCCGTCGACGATTTCTACTTCACCGGGGCGACGATTGCCAAGCTCCACCTTTGTCAGCATGGCCTTGTTGTCAACCACCACGAACACGAAGTTGTCCTTGCCCTGTGGCCAAAGGGCTTCCTCTGGCACTGTAATGGCGTTAGGCCGCGTCGACATGGTTAACGCCACACGCACGAACATGCCTGGCTTGAGCTTGGTCCCCTTGTTGGAAACACGCGCGCGCATCAAGACGGTGCGCGTCTGCTCGTCAACCGCCGGCTGAATCGCGTAGACACGGCCTTCGAATTCTTCCCCCGGGAACGCGTCAACGCGAAGCACCACTGCCTGGTTGCTCTCGATCTTTGATAGGTAAACCTCCGGGATCCGGAAATCGACCTTGATCGAGCTCAAATTCTCGAGAATAACGATGTCGGCACCGGCCTTTACGTAGGCGCCCGGGCTGACTTCCCTCAACCCGACGGTGCCGGGAAAAGGCGCACGGATTATCGCCTTGTCCACCCGCGCCTGGGCTTCGTTGACCTTTGCCTCGAGCCGGTCCACGGCACCGGCCTGGATGTCGAGCGCTTCCTTGGTGATGAACTTCTGCTGGTACAGTTCCTGGGCACGCTTATAGCGCTGCATTTCGGTTCGCAACTCGGCCTTTACTGCCGCAAGTTGCGCCTCGTATTCACTGGAATCCAGTGTGACCAGGCGCTGGCCGCGTTTGACTGCCTGACCTTCACGAAAATGGAGCTTGACAATACGCCCGTCAATCTCAGGGCGAATAATGACCGATTCGTCGGCTAGCAACGTGCCGACAGCGGTCACCTCGTCGACGACGGCGCCGACCTTGACCGGTACGGCCTTGACTGGCAACCCCATCGGCTTGGCAGGTGCAGCGGCCGCCTTGACCGGTTTGGCTGCCTCTTTGCCTGTCTCCGGCTCAGAGCCACAGGCTGACAGCATGATTGCGGGTACCAGAACAGCCCCGAGGGCGAATTTGGAACTGCGACGTTTGTACAAGGGGATACCTCTTGCAAGCTATCCGGATCCGCAAAGTCGTGACCCGGTGAACAAAAACTGCCAGCTCGGCGGTAGCGCCGGCTGGCTTTTTGGTGATTTTTCCTTGTGTTTTCAACCAACCACGTCGTTTCTGACTGGCGGGTCAGTTATTCCCGACTGATGATAAACGACTTTTCGGTGATCGGCTACGAAAATCTGTAGCCGGATTGCGACAGCCGCGGGCGGTGTCAGGTTTCGGACTGTTCAGCCTCGGCGGAAGCGATCTCCTGACGCACCTGGGCCATGTCCACCGCCAGCATCTTGTCCATCAAGGTATCGAGAGCCTGCGCGGGGACGGCGCCCGGCCTGCTGTAGAGGATGACCTTTTCCCGCACAACCATCAGGGTCGGTATCGACCTGATCTGAAAGTGCCCGGCCAGCTCCATCTGTTCTTCGGTGTTCACTTTTCCGAACACGACATTCGTATACTTTTCCGAGGCAGAATCAAAAATCGGGGCGAAGGTCTTGCATGGCCCGCACCAACTCGCCCAGAAATCAATGACAACCATGTCATTGTTGTTGACGACGTCCTCAAAATTTTCCTTGGTAATTTCAACGGTGGCCATGGCGGCTCCTGTGTGGTTGTGCCGGTATCCCGGCAAAAGGCGGGTGCAGCAGGAAATGCGACTTGGCCGGCAGATTCCCCGTGATCCGCTGAAATGACAAACATTGCCTGAACGGCAAAAGTGTAAGTGTAGCAGCGTCAGGCAGGCCCAAGTTTGCCGGCAAGTACGCTAGTGACCGCGGTCGAACTTGCCAAAGTGCAGCAGAATGGTCGGCAGCACCAGCAAATTGAGCAGGGTCGATGTCGCCAGTCCGCCAACGATAATGGTCGCCATCGGGCCCTCTATTTCGCGCCCGGGTTCGCCGGTGCCGAGCGCAAGCGGCATCAGGCCGAGCCCGGTCACGAGCGCAGTCATTAGAATCGATGGCAGCCGCTCGCCGGCGCCGCGCAATGCGGTCTGCAGATTCCACGGCTGCTCTTCCACTTCGACCAGATGGTGATAGTGAGACACCAGCATGATGGAGTTTCGCAGCGTGATGCCAAACAGCGTAACAAAACCAACCAACGAGCCCAGCGAAAGCCATCCGCCTGTCACCACAACAGCAATCACCCCACCGAGCAGAGCAAACGGCAAATTCAGGAACGTGATGGCCATGTTATGGAACCGGTTGAAGGCGATATACAGCAACAACATTACGCCGATGCCCGCCAGCATTGAATGCACAATCAGGTCAATGCGCGCCTGGCGCTGCGTTTCCGCGGTGCCCGAGAAGACCATGTAGTTACCGGTGGAAAGTTGTACGCGCTCGCTAATGACGGCGCGGGCGTCGCGCTCGAAACTGCCGAGGTCGCGCCCGGCGAAGTTGGCAGTCACCGTCTGGATGCGTCGCGCACCATAGTGCAACACCTTGTAGCGCCCGCCAGTGACGCGCACATCGGCAACTTCGTCCAGGCGCACCAGCGCGCCATCGGAATTGCGA
>JASFUE010000292.1:0-4040 GCA_050050435.1 Burkholderiales bacterium
CAAAGACCATACAAGCTGAATT
This sequence comes from Burkholderiales bacterium, assembly GCA_050050435.1. Lineage (GTDB taxonomy): Bacteria > Pseudomonadota > Gammaproteobacteria > Burkholderiales > Eutrophovitaceae > SG8-40. Next base: position 23 of record JASFUE010000292.1, read on the forward strand.
GGGTTACCTGATCCCGACAAAGGAAAAACCCGTTTATTTTGCGTCGCAGGGCGGGTCGGAAGCCGAACTGAAAATCGCCGCGAAAATCGAACCGCGCAACGTCGCTATTTCCGATGCGCGCTGGAAAATGCCCACGCCTACCCTGGACAAGGAAGGTTTCACGCTGGTTGATCACACCTCCGCCGTGACCAATTTCTATGACGATGGCCAGATCCGCGACATATATGAAAGTGAGGTCGCGAACCTGGTCAAGGAATTGACCGGCGCTTCGCACGTGGTCGTGTTTGACAATACGCGCCGCTCCGACGCCCGGGCAATCCGCGGTGCGCGCAGCATCCGCGAGCCCTCCTCGGTCATACACAACGACTACACCGACGCCTCCGCCGTAAGACGCCTTCGCGACATCCTCCCCGCCGACGCCGATCAGCGTTTGCATCACCGCTTCGCCATCGTCAACGTCTGGCGATCGATCGCAGACCCGGTGCTGACCACGCCACTGGCCTTATGCGATGCAACCAGTATCCGCAAAACTGACCTGGTCGCCACCGAGCGCCGCGCCAGGGACCGGATCGGTGAACTGGAACTGGCGACTTGGAACCCGGATCACCGGTGGTACTGGTTCTCGGGCGTGACGCCAAAGGAAGCCGTGCTGATCAAGACCTTCGATTCCGCTGTCGATGGGCGGGCACGACGCTCGATTCACACCGCATTCAGCAACCCCGATGCACCCGCCGGTGCCGCACCGCGCGAGAGCATCGAGACGCGCACGTTCGTCTTCTTCGATTAGCGCCGATCAGACCTCAGTCGACCCGTTCTGCACCGTTCTCTGAATCATGCGCGATGGAAGTCCTGGGCAAACGCCGTGCAAGCGCGCCACCGAGGAACCACAGCCCCAACAAACCAGCGACGTACGGGACGCCAGTCACCAGCAACATTCTCACGAACGTGGTCATGTTCTTTCCGGTATGCGCCACACCGTAGATGAACCACATCACTACCAATGCGCCAAACAGAGTCGCCACTCCGAGCGCCCCGATGACGGCGATCGCAGCCATTCCAAATCGACGTACACGCGCAGCGACAACGCCACAAAGCACCAGCCTGGCGACAACCAGTAGAGCCGCGCCCACAACCACAATGGCGAGTGCGTCGAAAATGATTCCGCCACCAAACACGCATTACCTCATGAGAAATCCGCCAGCCGAGCAAGCCAACAGCATATTTCGTGGGGCATCAGCTCTCGCTAATAAAGTCACTCGGTTCGCTTTCCATGAACACCGCATCGCCTTTCGATCCGGCGAGCCGCAACGCCTTCAGGTACTTGTATTCCGCCGAGTGATACCACTCGTGCGCGCGCTTGAGATTGGGGAACCGGATGATCACCGGAAACTTTGGTTTCCAGTCTCCTTCGATACTGTCGCAAGTGCCACCCAGCACCACATACTGACCGCCAAATTGTTTGACAGTCTGCAATACCCCCGTCCGATACTCCTCCATTTTCTCCGGATCGATAACTTCCCGAATGTCAAAGAAGCAATACGCTGACATGTGTCTTTCTCCTTGCTGTTATTGATACTGGTCCGGCAATGCCGATGCCGCGTCCGCCTAATCAACATCTTCCAACACAGTTACTATAACTCGCCGGTCCCGACGCGGCCCGTCGAACTCGCAGAAAAAGATACCCTGCCATCGCGACAGGCCAAGCTTGCCATCGATCACCGGGATGGTCTCCGACGGCCCCACCAGCCCTGCCTTGATGTGCGAATCGCCATTGTTGTCCTGCTGGTCATGTAACCACACGCCAGGCGGAATCAGCTCATGCAGGAAGTTCACCACGTCGGTCGGAACGCTCGCGTCCCAGTTTTCCTGGATCATGATGGCCGCTGTCGCGCCATGCGCGTAGACAGAGCACAGCCCGTCGGTGACGTCGCTGTCCTCGACGACGCGGCGCACCCTGTCTGTGATGTCAATCAATCCTTCGTGCACGCTGGTGGACAACTCAATTGTTGTACGCATCTTTCCTATACGAGAATCGGTGTTATCCGAAGACCGGTGCTATATGGAATTGGCGCCGCACAGATTCCGTCGGGACACTTCCTGGCCACACAGTTGGTCAAAAGGTGATTGTAAGACGGCACCGCCTGAGCTGCATGCGAGCTTACATTCCCGATCAGGCAGTTCTGCTGATCAGTTCGTGAGCTGTTATCCCCTGGCACAACTGAGCCGCGGAAAACTGCAACGAGACACCCGGGCACAATAAGTGAACTTTATCGGGGGAAACGCTATCTGAGTAATAGACGGCAAAAAGTCGTCGCGTAGCGAATTCAAACGGATTTGATACGCCGTAAAACTGAAAGGAGGCACCAATGAGGACTAAAAAACTCATACTGGCCGCAGCCGCAGTGTCCGCGTTCGCTTCAAGTGGCTCGGCACTGGCAATGCAGGCTGCCTCGATCAATCGCGACGCCATGCTGGAACCCACCAGCATGGCAGTTACAGACGCGAAACTTCCGATTTCGAGCGCCATTGCAGAGGCCGAAAAAGATACCGGCGGCAGTGCCGTTGACGCACTGCTCATGTCCAGAGGCGAGAAACCCGTCTACCTGATCTCCCTGCAAGACCCGACCGACCGAGGCATCGTGGACGTGCTGGTTAACGCAGAGAACGGACAGGTTTACGGTAATCCTGCTCCGATGATGGTACGTAATTTCGAGCCTTCCGATAGCGGGGTATAGCGACGCGGTCCGATAGACAGATGCCCGTGCCCCTCCGGGGCGCGGGCATTTTCATTCTGGCACTTCGGCAAACACGAGGACGATGGCCAGGTGCGGTCACGTCCAAATTGCGCCTGCGTTGAAGCCGTGTTGCGTACCTGCACTAACCGGTGCCGGACTTGTTCGGTCTTGACAGCGTTGTCCCCGCGAATTGAGTTTGCGCAGGGACTGTCACCAGATACTGTTCCGGCGTCTTAAGCGATCTCTGTCAGGAACTGCAGGAGAGCATCGAGCAGCCAGCGCGGGTGCGGGCCCAGTCGGGGCGACGGGCAGCAAAGGATTCGCACCCGGGTTGATCATCGTACGGACGGCGCATGACATCGAGCAATTCGTGGATACCGGCGTAATCGCCCTGCTCTGCGCGATCGATGGCTTGCTGTGCGAGATAGTTGCGCAGCACATATCTCGGATTGGCCTTACGCATTTTCTCGCGGCGCTCGTCCGGCGTGAGCGACTCGGTTTCAATGCGTTTGGCATAGCGCACAAGCCAGTCGCTGAATTCGGGTTCCACCTGCCGGCGCCTCGCCTGATCGTAGAATGCGTCTTCCAGTGATGCAAGTGACGGTTGTGCAACGTCGATATCGGCCAGTGCGCGAAAGAAAATGGTCATGTCCACTTCACCCGCGACCAACAACCCGTGCAGTGCCTGCATCAGCATCAGATCATCGTCGCGGCATTGCGCAAAACCCAATTTGGCAGCGATATCGTTGCGTGTACCAGCGTTGTAGACATCGACGTAGCGTTGCATTCCAGCTTCGAGTAATTCGGTAGAGTCGAACAGCGGCGCAAGCGCATTGGCAAGCTGGCCAAGATTCCAGTAGGCGACCTCGGCTTGCTGGCCGAAACGGTAGCGCCGGCCTTGGGCATCAGTCGTGTTGGGCGTCCAGTCCGGATCGAAGTTGTCAATCCAGCCGTAAGGGCCATAGTCAATGGTCAACCCGAGTATGGACAGGTTGTCGGTGTTCATCACGCCATGCACGAAACCGACGCGCATCCAGTGCGCAACCATTCGCGCGGTGCGTTCGCAAACCTGACCGAACCATTGCGCATACAGTTCGTCACCGCTTGCATCGAGTTCCGGAAAATCCCGGCGGATGGCAAAGTCGACAAGCTGCCTGAGCAGACCAACATCACCGCGTGAGGCCGGTAACTCGAAGTTCCCCAGGCGGATGAAGGACGGTGCCACCCGGCAGACAATGGCGCCCTGCTCGGCCTGCGGATGGCCGTCGTAGAACATGTCGCGG
>JASFUE010000293.1:0-4036 GCA_050050435.1 Burkholderiales bacterium
GGCCTCACAAGCGCTTGACATTGCCGGCGCTGTTGCCAATGGTTCGTTCTGCCCCCTCCGGATGATCGGTGTGGGCTAACCAAGGTCGTCATGAAGTGGCCGCCTCTGATGTCCTTCGAGCTGGTCATCAACCTACTGGCACGACAAGCACACAAGCGACTTTGTTAATATTGACCCGCTTCGAATATCCATTCGCTGCCACGATGCCCTCGTTGGCAGTAAACGCCCCGTGTCGGGCTTCGACTTTCACAACGCGCGTTCATGGCACCGGGGGTGGCAATCGCCCGAATGAACGCCGCCGAGAAGAGTATTGAGCATGGTGAAAGAGACCAAACGACCAAAGAAATTCTTTTCTGACGAGGAATACGCTAACCGTATTCGGGAAGTTCGCAAGCGCATGTCGCAGAACGGCGTCGACGTGTGCCTGATTTCGAGCCCCGAGAACGTCTACTACCTGACCGGCCTCGATCACCAGGGCTATTTCGCATTCCAGCTTCTGGTGCTCTCGCAAGACGACCCGCCAGTGTTCATCTCGAGGGCAATGGAACAGGCCACGGTGCGTGATCAGATCCCGAATGTGCGGCATGTCGGCTATAGCGACGGAATTGCACCGCTGCCTTCTCCCAGTGACCAGGAAGAAGATCTCATCTTCGCCACGCGCGATGAAACCGGCAACCTCAAAGGGCTGCGGCCCTGGGAAATGAGCGCAGGTGTTTCAGTGCGCGGCCCGTTGGCGGAAGCATCACAGGCACCGGTCAAGCAGACGCTGGAGGTGTTACGCGAACTCGGGTTCGAGAACGGTCGTATCGGTGTCGAGAAATCCAGCAGCTTTCTGCCCATGCATGTCGCTGAAGGAATCGTCGGCGGCCTGCCAAGCGCGACCTGGCTCAACATTTCCGGACTGGTCGATGATTGCCGGATGGTGCAGTCTCCACGCGAGCTCGAATGCACGCGGCGGGCGGCGGAAGTGTCTGACGCAATGATGCTGTCTGCCATTGCCACCGCGGGCCCGGGCGTGCCCGAGCGCGACGTCATCGCCGCCGTCTACGCTGCGATGTTTCGCCGTGGCGGCACCTATCCCGGATTCATTCCACTGATACGCACGACACGAACCATCGATCATGAGCACGGCACCTGGCAGGAAGGACGAATGCGGAAAACAGATACCCTGTTTCTGGAAATGGCCGGTTGCGTTCGGCGATACCACGCACCGATCGGAAGGCTTGTTTTTATCGGCAAGGCCCCGGCACGTGCGTACGACATGCAGAAAGTCTGCGAGGAAGCGATGTTCAGGGCAGCCGAAACCATCAGCCCTGGCGTGAAGGCGGGCGAGGTTTACCGTGCCTGGCAGGACCGTGTTGACCGTGCCGGACTGCAGGGTTACAAGCGCCACCACTGCGGCTATTCGGTCGGCATCGGTTTCCCCCCGAGCTGGTCGGGAAGCGGCACCCCGCAGGGCTTGCGTAACGACTCTGAGCTCGAAATCAAGCCGGGCATGGTGTTCCATCTGATGTCATGGCTGCTGCGTACGGGACGCGGTGACTCGTTTCTCTCCGACGCCATTGTCGTCACTGACACCGGCTGCGAATTTCTCACTACGGTCAACCGTGGTGTAACGGTGCGCTAGCACATACCGGCGTGCATCGCCGGTCTGGCCAGATTCGTGCAAGGATGCCGCAATCGTGCGAACCACTCGTTTTTCGTGGCGCCGGGATTATGTAAAAACTGCACTCTTCGCCACACGCTGAAATGAAGTTCGACCACCTGTTTCCAACTGCCCGCCGCCGGTTCCGTCTCAAACTGCCACGCTTGGTCGCCGCAAAGCGCTCGGTCCGGCCCGAGGTCTTCATGCTGCGAATCGGCATGTTGATGGCTTTCCTTCTGGTAATTGCTTTGGGGGCCGGCTGGCTCCTGTTCCATGACCTGGCCCTTGAGCTGTCGGCCATGACCGGGTTGAACTGGTTGATCGGCCGTGCCGCCGGCATGTCCTTCGGCTACGCCAGCGGGCTGCCCCACTCCGTCGTTATTCCCGTGAACATGTTCATTGAGTCGATGCAAGTGTTGCTCATTTATCCGCTGTTCGTGCTCAGCGTCGACAACCTGCTCGATCTGCCCAGACTCAAACCCTCTATCGACCGCCTCCACAAGGCGGCCGAGGCCAGCCGAGGCAAGATGCATAATCTCGGCTACGTTGGTTTATTTGTTTTCGTGTTCATGCCGTTCTGGATGACCGGGCCCGTTGTGGGCTCCATCATCGGTTATCTGCTTGGAATCCGCCCGTGGGTAAATATCGCAGTGGTGCTATCCGCAACGTGCATCGCTATCGGTCTTTGGGGATTGTTGCTCAATGAGCTGAGCAGCTGGGCGGCGACCTACAATCACCTGGCGCCGTTCGGACTGGTTGGCGCAGCCGCGCTGATCGTACTTGGTGGATACGTCTGGCAGCGGCGCAAGAATGGCCGGCGTCACAATGCCCGAGCCTGATGCGCCGCAATGTCGCCGCTTGCTGAAACAATAGTGTAATAAATAGATCGGACAGATGCCGCCAACGTGTGTAGTCTCGGCCGGTGGCAGCCTGAAATGCGTGCATTCTGCAGGCAAAGGCCCACAAAGGACGAACCATGAAACATTGGACAGCAAGGTCTTATGCAGGAATTGCAGCTGCCGTCTGCCTCGGCTTGCTGGTGACAACGGGTAGTGTTGTTGCAGGGCATCACGAAGGAAGCGCGATGGAGGCAAAAGCAATGCTCAAACGCGCGGTTGCAGCGCTCAATGAAGACGAAGCGCAGGCACTGGCGGCATTCACCAGTGGTACCGATGGCTTCAAGGATCGCGACCTTTACGTATTTTGCAGCGGTGCCGACGGGAGGATGACTGCACACGGTGCCAATGCTTCCCTTATCGGCAAGGATTTCTGCAGCTTCGTCGACAAGGCCGGCAAGCAGTTCGGAGCACAAATGTGCGCGAACGCAAACGGACAGATCAGCGTGATCGAGTACGAGTGGCCACGCCCGGGTGAGACCGAGCCGTCGCAAAAGGCATCCTATTACACCAAGGTCGACAGCCAGATTTGCGGCGTCGGCTTTTACAAGTAACGGATAGCTTCAGAACCATTCTCTCAGGCACCCGCGCCGGCACCACGCCGGTCCGGGCATCGCAACACCACACCACACACTCAGATACCAAGATCGAGCAAGTTGTAGTCTTTCAGTTGCGTGATCATTGACGAGTTCCATTCGAAACGCTCGCCCGATGTGACATGCGGCTTATAGGCAAACAGCATCTCTTTGGGAAAACGCTGCTGTCTGGCGCTGATCGCATAACCGATCATACGCGCGCGTTGACGAATTCGTTCCTCATCGTAGACTGCGGGCGCGTTGTGCAACCCGCCGCCTTTGATTCCGAGAACGGAGTCACGGCGATGGAAACCGAAATTGATGGTCACGCGCCAGTCCGGACTGGTGTTGGCAAATGATCCATGCAGGCACTGACGGTTGGTCATTGCCACATCGCCTGGCTTGCAGATCAGCGGCACCGCATCGGCGATACGCTCGGAGCCGGCAGAGGCGACACGGGCTGCAATATCGATGCGACCGTGCTTGTGAGAGCCGGGCACAACCCACACGGCATTGGCGGCGGTACAACCGTAGAGTTGCGCCATGAAGTTGAATCCGTGGATGTCCGGATGCCAGGCGGGATTGTCCCAGTGCGTCACGCCATCCTGGTGCCAGGCAACAGAGGCACCCTCTCCCGGCTTCTTGATAAAGATCGCCTCGTTGAACGGCACGAAATCATCGCCGTTGATGGTGGCCGCAGCCCTGAGCAACTGCGGGTGCGCGTAGACCCGCAGACAGGCTTCGGAGAACTGCAACGAACCCAGAATCAGATAAACGATTTCGCGGGGCGCATCCGCGGCCGGTACCGGCTCGGTCATCTTCACCGGGTGGCGGCCTTTGGCCAGCGTTGTGCCGCCGAACGGGTCCCCCAGTGGCTTTGACCAGAACAGGGTCGGCGCCTCGCAGCCGTAAGCCAGTGC
>JASFUE010000294.1:0-4033 GCA_050050435.1 Burkholderiales bacterium
CCGTGATGCCAACAATGAGCAGCGTCCAGCGCAACAACTGACGCCGGCTGACGATGCGGTACCTGTCATCAGCGGCCTGCAAATCTGACCCTTTCAATGTCCGCGCGTCCTGTTCCGTATCTGTTTTCATTCCGCCCCCCAATCCATGAACAAGCTATGCGGCTTCATCTAGTTGTAGCACAAGGGCGATATTCCCCCGTGCATAAGCGTCACTAGCCAGCGGCACCTCGACAAAGCCCCTGGCTTTGTATAACGCGATCGCCGCTGCAAGCCGCGTGCTGGAAATAATTTCCAGCTGACTGGCTCCAATCTTTCGCGCATGGGCAATGACCACGTCGAGCAATTTGCCGCCAATGCCACATCCACGGTAGCCATCCCTGACTGCCATCTTAGATACTTCGTACACATCCTTGCCATGCCTGAGCAGGCCGCAGCAACCGACGGCAACACCATCCAGCTCGGCGATGAAGATAGCACCACCGGGATCGATGAAATGTTCCCGGGGAGAAGAAAGTTGCCTGCGGTCCAACTCCTCAACGACAAAGTACCTTTCGATCCAGTCGAGATTCAGTTCACGGAAGGCCTCGGCGTGAGCGGTTGTGAATGCCACGATACGTAACTGCGACTGGCACAGGTCGGCGTTCCGGTTATCTTTCGACGACATTGGCACGGTTGCCACGCGAGTTCGGCCCCGCAGGCTTTTGCATGAAAATCAGGCTCAGCAAGAATGTCGCCGTGGCCAGCAGCCAGACAAGCACGCCCAGCACCACTGCAAGAACGAAACCGGGGATCGCTTCTTGCGGCACGACGCTAAACGGCACAATCGCGTCAATGGCCCATCCCAGACCGTACACGCAGGCGTACGTGGCAATCGGTGCGATGACCAGGCCAATGTAACGTAGCAATGCGGCCTGCATGGAAAGATGCTCGTGGCGTATTCTCTTGCGCAGCGACACGAAGGCATAGACTGGCAAGATCACCATTGCCAGCCCGTAAAGTTGCAGTACAGACTCCATCATCGCCAATGCTGCCTCACTCCAGCCTGGAGTCTGGGGCCGCCGTGTAGCAATGGCGTGAGCCAGATGCAACGCCGGATACGCCTTGAAACTGTTTCATCGCCGTTTTCATTACCGCACCATTTTCGTTACTGCATTATGTTCATTGCGACACCATCTTCATTGCGACACCATCTTCATTGCCATACCATGTTCGCTGCTGCAGCGCCAATGATACCGGGCAGCCATCGCTGCGCGAAATTGTCTTGTCGGACCCCACATGCGTCCATTGGCAACAACGCGCGCTGTCGTTACGCTTGTGGCTGGGCATAAAACCATTCGGCCGTATCAATCCACGAGGTCGTATCTATGCGAACGCAGGTCGTCATCATCGGGTCTGGGCCCTCCGGATTGTTGCTCGGGCAACTCCTGCACCGGGCGGGGATCGACGCGGTTATTCTCGAGAGGCGCAGCCGCGCCTATGTGCTGAGCCGGATTCGCGCCGGCGTCCTCGAAGAAGGCACTGTGAACATGCTCGAACGTGCTGGCGTCAGTCGCCGCCTGCACGAACAGGGGCTGATACACACCGGGTTCGATATCTGTTTCTCCGGTACGCGCAAGCGAATCGACCTGTCGAAATCAACCGGCGGGAAAAAAGTCATCGTTTACGGTCAGACTGAAATTACGCGCGATTTGATGGATGCACGCGAAGCCGCAGGTGCGAAGACCGTATACGAAGCTGTCGATGTCCAGGTTGCCGACTTCGATACTGCGAAGCCGCGGGTGCGCTACCGCCAGAATGGAAACGAACATGAAATTGCCTGCGACTTTATCGCCGGCTGTGACGGGTTTCATGGCGTCTGCCGGACCAGTATCCCCGCAAACGCGATCCGGCAATTCGAAAGAACCTATCCGTTTGGATGGATGGGCCTGTTATCCGACACCCCACCGGTTTCTGACGAGCTGATTTATGTTAATCACGAACGTGGCTTTGCGTTGTGCAGCATGCGTTCGAATACCCGTACCCGCTGTTACGTTCAGTGTGAACTGTCCGACACGGTCGATCAGTGGCCGGATGACCGATTCTGGAACGAGCTCAAGGCCCGGCTCGATCCCGTGACGGCGGAGAATCTGGTGACCGGCCCGGCCATCGAAAAAAGCGTGGCACCGCTACGCAGCTTCGTCGCCGAACCCATGCGTTTTGGCAGCTTGTTTCTGGCGGGTGATGCCGCGCACATCGTGCCACCAACCGGAGCGAAAGGCCTGAATCTCGCCGCCAGCGATATTCACTACCTGTCAGGCGCGCTGATCGATTTCTATGCCTCTGGCACATCCACCGAACTCGAACAATATTCACAACGCGCACTGGCTCGCATCTGGAAAGCCGAGCGTTTTTCCTGGTGGATGACGACGCTGTTGCACCGTCTTCCCGATACCGGCGAGATCGGCGCCAAACTGCAACATGCCGAACTCGAGTATCTGTTCGAGTCCGAAGCCGCGCGCACGGTGCTCGCGGAAAATTATGTAGGGCTGCCCTACTAACCGTCCTCTCCGGGCACCAAAACTTCAGAACGACGAACCCGGTTGTTTCAGGAACGCCTGCTCTTCGTCGGTCGACTGACGTCCGAGGATGGCATTGCGATGCGGAAAGCGGCCAAAGCGCAGCACGATATCGCGATGGCGCACCGCATAATCGACATAGCCGTCGAACAGTTTCCGCTGTTGCGGCAGAACGTCCCGCGCAAGTTGCGAGAAGAGCGCAACGCAGTGTTGCTGGTCTTCGATTGATTCAGAGTGTTCCAGCGGCATGTACAGAAACACCCGCTCTATCGGCCTGAGCTGTCGATCGAACCCGGCGGCGAGGCCGTCTTTGCACCACGTCCGCGCCAGATGATCGGTGGCAAATGCGCGCGGCGTATCGCGATACATGTTACGGGGAAACTGGTCTGCCAGAATGATGTTGGCGAGACAGCCGCGGGCGCTCGCATTCCAGTCATCCTGTTTCCCGTTTGCGGCGTCGTCAAGTGCAGCGGCAAAGCGCTCGCGAATTTCCCTGTCGACTTCCGGATTCTTCTTCCACCATGTCGCTGCGCGCTGTTCGGCAAGCTCGAGATCATCAGTTGCGCTGCCGAACCAGAACTGCAGTATCGTTTCCACGTCTTCCATATTCCCCACCTTTCCCGGGACCGCTCCCCCATCACGCGTGCGCGTTTTGCGTAGCGCTTTCGCTGGAGCGATCCGGCATGCCAATAGATTGCTAAACTAGCCAGACTCGCCGGACCGATTCGATTGGACGGGTCGATTGCCACCCGCGTAAGCGCAGTCGCCGGTTCCGGATGCAGCATTGCAACTTCATCGTTTGACAGGAGCATCATAGCCGTGTTCGATTTTTTAGTCAGACCGCATTCTTTTCTCCGATCGCGCAAGCTGATAATTTGCGTAGCTCTGCTGTCGCTGACGTTTTCTGCCGAAGCCGCCGCGCACGGCGTCACCCTGAAATTTCGAGGAATCGAACCGTTCAACCCGGCCTTTTCCGAGAACTTCCTTCAGCCCTGGGCCGAGAAACTGCATGAGGATTCACGCGGGAAAATCAACCTGCTGATCGAGCCGACCGATCGGGGTGCCGATTTGTTCCAGGCCGTGCTCGATCGCGATGCCGATGTCGTCTGGTTGAGCTTGCGCGGACCGGCGTCATCGCATCCGCGTTTCATGCTTTTCGCCGCGCCGCTCGCGGGCAACAGCGCCGGCGGATCCAGCATGGCGCTGTGGTCATGGGTCGAAATGAACGACCTCGCGTTTCGCGAGTTCAGCGAAATGCGCATCCTCGCCGTGGCACGTCACGACGAACCGGTTTTTCATATGCGCGAGCGCGCGCTTTCCAGCCTGTCAGACCTCAAAGGCGCAAGAATCGCGATACCGACCCCGGACGCCGAAACTTTCCTTGCCCACCTGGGTGCTTCGCCGGTCGTCCTGCCTGCGTCACAGTTCGCAGGCGCGCTATCGCAAAACAAGGTCGATGGCCTGTTACTGTCCTGGAG
>JASFUE010000295.1:0-4028 GCA_050050435.1 Burkholderiales bacterium
TGCGGGTCACGCATGCTCGAGAATTTCATCTCACCATACGATGCGCACGTGATCGAGCGTTTCAACGAGGCGGGCGCAGTCATCCTAGGGAAGACCAACATGGACGAGTTCGCGATGGGCTCGTCCAATGAAACATCCTGGTTCGGCCCGGCACGCAATCCGTGGAATCAGCAGTGCGTTACCGGTGGCAGTTCCGGCGGCTCCGCAGCTGCCATCGCTGCGGCACTGGCGCCGGCGGCGACCGGCACTGACACCGGCGGTTCGATCCGCCAGCCAGCCGCTCTGTGTGGCATCTCCGGGATCAAGCCGACCTACGGGCTGGTGTCGCGCTACGGCATGATCGCCTTTGCCTCCAGCCTTGACCAGGGCGGACCCATGGCGAGAAGCGCCGAGGATCTTGCGTTGCTGCTCGACACCATGGTCAGCTTCGATGCGCGCGATTCGACCAGCCTCGAACGCGACCCGGAAATCCATAATCGCATGCTTGACGAACCATTGAGCGGACTGCGGATCGGCTTGCCAAAAGAGTACTTCGGGGATGGAATTGCCGCCGATGTCCGCAAGGCGGTGGAAAGCGCCGTCGATGAATACCGCAAGCTGGGCGCGACCACGGTTGAAATCGGACTGCCGGCCAGCGAGCTGTCGGTACCGGCCTATTACGTTATTGCGCCAGCCGAAGCGTCGAGCAACCTGTCACGCTTTGACGGGGTGCGCTACGGCTACCGTGCCGAACAGTACGATGACCTGATCGACATGTATTGCAAGACTCGCTCGCAGGGATTCGGTGCCGAAGTCAAACGTCGCATCCTGGTCGGGACCTACGTCCTTTCGCACGGTTACTATGATGCCTACTACCTCCAGGCGCAGCGTATCCGCCGCCTGATCGCGCGTGACTTTGCGCAGGCATTCGAGCAGTGCGACGTGATCATGAGCGCGACCTCACCATCCACGGCGTTCGGCATCGGCGCCCGAACATCGGACCCGGTACAGATGTATCTGTCTGATATTTTCACCATCGCCGCCAATCTGGCCGGGCTACCGGGCATGTCCATTCCGTGCGGACTGGATGCAAACGAGCTGCCAATCGGCCTGCAGATCATCGGCAACTATTTCAGCGAAGCGCGCATGCTCAACGTCGCTCACGCCTATCAGAAACAGACCGACTGGCACCTGCGCAAGTCGCCGGTCGCCGCAAGTTGAAAATGGCTGCGAGTTGACCATGGACTGGGAAATCGTCATCGGCCTGGAAACCCACGCCCAGTTATCGACCAGTTCGAAAATTTTCTCGGGCGCTTCAACGGCCTTCGGCGCACCGCCCAATACGCAGGCGTGCGCCGTTGATGTCGCCTTGCCCGGCGTGTTGCCAGTGGTCAACATCGGCGCGGTGGAGCGGGCGGTCCGCTTCGGCATTGCGATTGGCGCAACGATTAACCGTCGCTCGATCTTTGCCAGGAAAAACTACTTCTACCCGGATTTGCCCAAGGGCTATCAGATCAGCCAGTTCGAAATTCCGGTGGTTCAGGGCGGCAGTGTCGTGTTCAACGTTGGCGGTGAAATGAAAACGGTGAACCTGACCCGTGCCCACCTCGAAGAAGATGCCGGCAAATCGCTGCATGAAGATTTTCACGGCATGAGCGGCATCGACCTCAACCGCGCCGGCACGCCATTACTGGAGATCGTGACCGAACCGGACATGCGCTCGGCCGAGGAGGCAGTAGCCTATGCCCGGACACTGCATGCGCTGGTTCGATGGATCGAGATCTGCGATGGCAACATGCAGGAAGGCAGTTTCCGTTGCGACGCCAATGTGTCGGTACGGCCCAGGGGCAGCAACAAGCTGGGTACGCGCCGCGAGATCAAGAACCTCAACTCATTCCGGTTTCTGCAACAGGCCATCGAGTACGAAGCACGCTGGCAAATCGAGCAAATCGAGGATGGCCATGAAATCGGACAGGCAACGGTGCTGTTCGACCCGGACAAGGGGCAAACACGCTTGATGCGCACCAAGGAAGAAGCGCATGACTACCGCTACTTCCCCGACCCGGACCTGCTACCCCTCGAAATTGACGAAGCGTGGATAGAGCGCACCCGCGCGGCAATGCCGGAACTGCCGCAGGCGCGCCAGTCCCGCTATCAGGCCGAGTTCGGACTCTCGCCACAGGATGCCGCCTCACTGGTGGCCGATCGCGACAACGCCGATTATTTCGACGCCGTGCTGGCAGTGGTCAAGCCGGCCGATACCAAGGCTGCAGCCAAGTTGATCGCCAACTGGATGAACGGCGAACTGGCCGCCGCGCTGAACCGCGCCGAAATGGATCTGGCTCAGTCGCCGGTCACGGCGAAGGCACTGGCCGGCCTGATCACGCGAATCACCGACAAGACGCTGTCCTCGAAGCTGGCCAAGGACGTCTTCGACGGGCTATGGAAGGGCGAAGGCAGCGCTGACGAAATCATCGAAAAACGTGGCCTGAAGCAGATTTCCGATAGCGGCGCGATTGAAAAACTCGTTGATGAGGTGCTCGCCGCCAACCAGCAGCAGGTTGCCGATTATCTGGCGGGAAAACAGAAAGCGTTCAATTCACTGGTTGGCCAGGTCATGAAAGCCAGCAAGGGCAAGGCAAATCCGGCGCAGGTCAACGAAATGCTCAGGCAGAAGCTGGGCAGCAGCTGATCCGCCGCCGGCACGCCTATTGGTTCTGCACCAACTCGCGGTAACGTTCCTTGTCGGCATCGAAGCGGTCGACGATGCGATCAACCCGGCGCTGTTTGGTCTCCAGATCGTATTCGAGCCGGGCGACGTCGGACAAGGTTGCGTCGATGTCCTCGATCAGCTCAAGCGGTACCGGCTTGCCCTCTTCAATCAGCCTGGCTTCCTGGTCGCGTAGCTCGGTGAGCCGCTCGTTGTAGATGGCAAGCTTCTTCTTGGCGTATTTCACGCCCAGCAGTGGTGTTTGCAGATTGCGCTGCTTGGCCGCCTCGATCTGCTGCTCCGAACTGTAGGTCTGCAGCAGGGCACGGTCCTGCCGTTGCCGGGCGATCCGTTCTCTGCGCGCGTCCTCCGATTCTCCGGGCCGGGCCGCTTCCGGGCGGTCCAGTATGACCCCCTGCTTGGTCATTTCGTCGGTTTCCCGGCCCTGACAGGCGACACCCGGACGGTCCGTGTAGTAAACCCGACCTTTTTCGTCCTTGCAGCGGTACATATGGGCTTCGGCGGCGAATCCGGGCGGCGCCGCCCACCCAAGCACGGCGGCCATTACCACGGCGCTTACAGCCAGCCTGTACTGTGTCGTCTTCATCGGGAAACACCGTATTTTTGGCGATAATCCTCAACCGAACGCAACTGCTGTGCCAATTCATCGTGCCCGGCCAGATAGGCGACCAGATCGTCCAGTGAGGCGATGTTGCACACATCGATCCCGTAAGCGCTTCGCACCTCCTCGACGGCCGAGACCGGGGTGAGTCCGCGTTCCATGCGATCGAAGCAGATGACGACCCCGCACGGCGTAGCGCCGGCACCGCGGATAATTTCCACCGATTCGCGCACCGACGTGCCTGCCGAGATCACGTCATCAACGATGAGTACGCGCCCATTCAGCGGCGCGCCCACCGTATTGCCGCCTTCACCGTGATCCTTGGCCTCCTTGCGGTTGAAACAGAACGGAACGTTGCGCCCCGTCTGCGCCAGCGCCACCGCCGTCGTCGAGACCAGCGGGATGCCCTTGTAGGCAGGGCCGTAGAGCATATCGAATTCGATGCCCGAGTCACTGATGGCTTTAGCGTAGAATTGGCCGAGCTTTCGCAGTGACTCGCCGTCATTGAACAGGCCGGTATTCAGAAAATATGGTGACAACCGACCAGCCTTCGTCTTGAACTCTCCAAAACAAAGTACCTTCGCATCAAGTGCGAACTGAATAAAATCCTGTTTGAAATCCGAATTCATGAAATGTTGCGAATCGTCTCGTTGAATCTAAATGGCATCCGTTCGGCAGTCAACAAAGGGGTCCTGCAATGGTTATCGAAGCAGTCGC
>JASFUE010000296.1:0-3993 GCA_050050435.1 Burkholderiales bacterium
CTTCGGGATGGAACGAATTTTCGCCCTCGGCGTTGTTGCTCACTCCTTGTTTGGACCGTCCAAACGGCGTCGCTCGTGCCTAGCCAAGAGCGAAAATCGTTTCCATCGCACGCGTGAGCAATGACGAGACAGGTTCTGCACCCCATTACGGCGTCACGTGCTCGCTCACTTCTCGCCTATCTGTCTGATATGTCTCGGCGTTCGCTGCGCGGCTCCTTGTACTCGGGGCGCTCGCTACGCTTTTCTCGATAATCTTCAATGAGGTTTGGGTGGAGTTAATTTCAGGGCTGCTTGACCTCGTCGTACACCTCGACGAACATCTCAAAAGCCTGGTCCAGAACTACGGTGCCTGGGCCTATGCAATTCTGTTCGCCATTATCTTCCTTGAAACCGGCGTCGTTGTTACGCCGTTTCTGCCCGGAGATAGCCTGCTGTTCGTAGCGGGCACCATTGCTGCACTTGGCGAGTTCAATGTGCACGCACTGTCCGGGGCGCTGATCGTTGCCGCGATTCTCGGTGATTCACTCAATTACTCGATTGGCCGGTATGTTGGCCCGAAGGTTTTCCATCGGGAGGATTCGCGCTTCTTCAAACGCGCCTACCTCGATTACACGCGTGCGTTTTTCGAGCGCCATGGGGGTAAGACCATTGTCATCGCCCGTTTCGTGCCAATCGTGCGCACCTACGCGCCATTCGTTGCCGGGATCGGCAAGCTGGAGTACCGGCGCTTTCTGTTCTTCAACGTCTCGGGCGCCATACTGTGGGTGGTGCTGTTGACGTACGCCGGCTATTTTTTCGGTAATTTGCCAATTATCCGCGACAATCTGACGCTCGCGATCATGGTCATCATCCTGCTTTCGATCATGCCCGGGATTATCGAGTATTTGCGCCATCGGCGCCGCGCTGCTTGAGTACTCTTCAGTTCCCTGCTTCAGAAGCGAAGCCTCGTTTAGTTGAGGGCGGCGGCGAGCAAGCGGCGGTACTGACTCGTCAGCTCATGATCGCTTCCCAACAGTTCGAAAATCGCAAGCATCGTCTTGCGCCCGGCATCGTCTCCGAATTTGCGATCAGTTCGAATGATCTCGAGCAGGTGTTCGAGGGCCGGCTCGAACTGCTTCTCGCTGACATATAGTTTCGCCAGCGCCAGCCGGGCATCCAGATCCTTCGGGTTTTCCGATACCCGCGCTTTCAGGCTCTCGATGTCCTGCCCGGCGTTCTCCTCGTCGGCAAACGTCAGCTCGGCTTTGAGATGTTCGGCGCGCGGATCCATCGCAGACAACGGTTTGAGTTCATCGAGCAGCGTTGCTGCTTCCCGTGCACGGCCAAGTTTGAGGAGAATTTCGGTGCGATCCATCCGGATGGTGTCGTTTTCCGGTTCCAGTTGCTGCGCCTGTTCCAGGCTGGCAAGCGCCTGTTCCGCCTGGCCCGTGTGGTAAAGCTCCATTGCCGCCTGCCGCTGTTCCTCCGCAGGGCTTGGCAACAAGCGGTCGATAAACTGACGCACCATACCTTCGGGCATGGCGCCAGTGAACTCGTCGATCATCTCCCCGCCATAAAATGCCTTTACGCTGGGGATTCCACGCACCCCCATTGCGCCGGCCAGTGACTGATTTTCGTCTGAATTGACCTTGGCCAGCAGAAAGCGCCCGGCGTACTCGTCAGCAAGTTTTTCGATAATCGGGCTTAGCGTGCGGCACGGCCCGCACCACGGCGCCCAGAAATCAACCAGTACCAGACGTTTCCGCGATTCGTCGACGACGCTGCTTTGAAAGTCCGATTCGCTGGCATCGATTACATTGGTGGTCATCGCGAAGCTCCTGAAATCCAATTCTTGTCAGTTTTGGGCGATTTCGCCGGCTTCAAGTCAGCGTGCACAGGGCCCGCTGAGCGGCTTTGCGCGGGCACAGACTCAGATTTGCCGCGCCAGTTGCGCGGCGCACCCGACATAGGTGGCGGGCGTGAGAGAGATCAGGCGCTTCTTCTCGTCTTCCGGGATCTCCAGCTCCTGCACGAAAGCATGTAGCCCTTCGCGGGAGATTCCGCCTTTGCCGCGGGTCAGCTCCTTGAGCCGTTCATAGGCGTCCTCAATGCCGAAACGCTTCATCACAATCTGCACCGGCTCGGCGAGAATCTCCCAGGTATTGTCCAGGTCTTCGGCAAGGCGCTTCGGTTCGGCTTCCAGTTTGTCGAGCCCACGCAGGCACGAGTCGTATGCGAGCAGAGCATAACCTAACGCCGTGCCCATGTTGCGCAACACGGTGGAGTCGGTCAGATCGCGCTGCCAGCGCGAAATCGGGAGTTTTGCGCTGAGGTGGCCGAGCAAGGCATTGGACAAACCAAGATTACCTTCGGCATTCTCGAAGTCAATCGGATTGACCTTGTGCGGCATGGTTGAAGATCCGACTTCGCCTTCTTTGACTTTTTGTTTGAAATAACCCAGCGAGATGTAACCCCAGATGTCACGCGCGAGGTCAATGAGCACGGTGTTCAGACCGGCATAGGCATCGAACAGCTCGGCGATGCAGTCGTGCGGCTCGATCTGGGCGGTGTAGGGATTGAAAGGGAACCCGAGTTTTTCGACGAATTTTCGGGCGAATTCGGCCCAGGCGAAGTCGGGATAGGCGGCCAGATGCGCATTGTAGTTGCCGACGGCGCCGTTTATTTTTGCAGTGAGCTCGACTTGCTCGATACGCTGGCGCTGACGCCTCAGGCGGTATACGAAATTGGCCAGCTCCTTGCCAACCGTGGTCGGTGTTGCTGACTGCCCGTGGGTTCGCGAGAGCATTGGCAGATCCGCGTACTCATGCGCGAGCTCGACCAATTTGGCAATCAGTTTGTCTATTGCCGGCAGCATCACTTGCCCGCGCGAATCGCGTAGCATGATGGCGTGGCAGAGGTTATTGATGTCCTCGGACGTGCAGGCAAAATGAACGAACTGGGTTATAGCGGCGGCTTCAGGATTGGCTGTCAGCTGTTCGCGCAGCCAGTATTCGATTGCCTTGACGTCGTGGTTGGTCCGCACTTCGATCGCCTTGACGGACTCGGCATCTTCAACTGAAAAGTTGCTTGCAAGCTCATCGAGGTCCTTGATGGAATCCGCAGACAGCGGCTTGATCTCGGTCAGCGAAGGCGCCGCCGATATTGCCTTGAGCCATTCGATTTCGACGCGCACGCGCAGACGAATCAGGCCGAACTCGCTGAAGTAATCTGATAGTCCAGCGACTTTGCGCTGGTAACGCCCATCAAGGGGTGATAATGCGGTGAGTGGCGATTGCGCCATGTTCTGTATTGTCTCCCGCGTGCAGGAACACGCTGTTTTTAGGGTGCAATTTTAGCATGTGCGAAATTTCGATCGTATGACTGACCAGTTCGAGGAATTACTTGTCAAAGCGCGCGCCTGCGACCGCTGTGCTGCGCAGCTTCCCTTCGGCGCGAGGCCTGTGCTCAGGGCCGCAACGAGCGCGAAATTACTGATTGTCGGGCAGGCGCCGGGGCGCCGGGTGCACGAAACCGGCATTCCATGGAACGATCCTTCGGGTGATCGTTTGCGCGAGTGGATGCAACTGGACCGCGAGCAGTTCTATGACGAGCGCCGGATTGCCATTATTCCGGCGGGGCTGTGTTACCCGGGAACCGGTCCCGGCGGTGATTTGCCGCCAAGACCCGAATGCGCGCCATACTGGCATCCGCGACTCGTACCGATGCTCCCCAAACTGCAGATTGCGTTACTGGTGGGCAGCTATGCGCAAAGCTACTACTTGGGAAATCGGCGGCAAAATACGCTCACTGAAACGGTGCGCGCCTGGCGCGATTACCTTCCGCATTTCCTGCCCATGCCGCATCCGAGTCCGCGCAACCAGATGTGGTTGCGGCGAAATCCCTGGTTTGCGCAAGAGGTCATACCGTTTCTGCGCCATGTCGTGCAACTGACCGTTGTTGACAACGATGGTGAGAGCCCGGCCGGTTAGTGGCCGTGGGCGAGAGTGCCTTGAT
>JASFUE010000297.1:0-3985 GCA_050050435.1 Burkholderiales bacterium
AGCCCTCAACCACGAGCACTCCAACCCCATTCGGCCGATTGGGTGCAAGATAGATGTACAGTGTCCTCACGGCGGCGAACAGCATCGCAACGACCAACAAACCAACTGCTACCCAACCCCTCGCCGTCGGCAACCAGAGGGTTTGCCGTGACAACAGTCCGAGTAGCCGTTTTTCGGTTGTCATCGCACGCAGATTAAAGATCCGCATTCATTGCAAGTCGGACTTGCGGACGGGCAATGAAATGCTGGAAACGGAGAGATACTTGCCGGCATCGTATGCAACCTGGTCGATCGCAATCTTTCTTTTGGTCCTATTACACGAGAGGCAGCCGCTATCGGCTTCGACACGTTGAACGTTGCGCCGAAGCCGAGGGGTCGCATCAGGCAGCGCGCGAACTGGCGCCTGGATTTGCGCCGACTAGTTCCGTTTGAGATTCAGAAGTTTATTCTGAGTCCCAGCATCACCAACTCGGAATCTCCCTGCCAAACATTTTGAATATCGAACCCTGCGTACTCAGCGCGAAAAGCAAACCTTCTGGAAAAGTTCCACTCGGCCCCACCACCAAACGTGGTGCCGATTCCCGTTTCTTGCTTGCTCGCCAGACCAGTAGCACTGCTAAAGCCACCTGTGAACCTTGTCTCCGCGTCATAATAAACTCCGCCTAGTTTCGCAAAAAGGCTGAGTTTCCCGATCGGCACACTGAAAAGCCCGGTTAGGGCTAGTAGCTGGGATTGCAGTTTCATTGTTCCGGATCCGCCAGACTCATAAGCAGTGGCTTCTCCGGTATCAATGTAACCGGCTTCTACCGCCAGCATCTTGCCGAAAGTACGTCCGAGCAGAACCTGCCAGCCGACCGATTCATCGTCACAAGAGTCCACAGCGGTTTGCTTCTGCGCAATCGAACAAAAATCCCGAAAATTACTTGGTCCAGCAGCAGCCACCACGTACCAATGGTTATCCTCGTCTGCGAATGCCGTTGGAGCAAGCAACACCATCATGCACCCGGCGAGCATGTTCCGTATCGTTGCGACCTTTCTATGGTTCATTGTCCCCTTTCGATATCGTTGGGCGCCTGAGAAGCTTGATACAGAATACAAGCAGCGAATATACCAGGGAGACTACTGCACCCCCCTAGGCTATCATTACGCTTCGCTCGTCAATTGGTGCGATCGAGATCACGTTGGTATTCGACTACTACAACCGGCTGAGCGCAAGACAGCAAAGCATTTACCGTCAAAGCGATGAAATCAGGCAGTTGCGCCTGCCGCGCCCGGCCGAGCTGCATTTGTATGTGGCCGAGCTCGAAGCCGCGCTGCAATCGGATCGGCGCCGCGACGTGGAACGGCTGTGCCAGAGCATTGCCGATGGCATCGTCGGCCAGCTCGAGGCTCCGCCGGTGAAGCTTCAGGTGCTGGCGGCACGGCCTGCGGACGACTGGGGCGAACTGCACGGGCTGTACTTGCCCGAGGAAGATGGCGCCAGCGCCAGGATCCAGGTGTGGATGCGCACCGCGAAACACAAGAAAGTGGTCGCATTTCGCAGTTTTCTGAGGACGGTGCTGCACGAGCTTTGTCACCATCTCGATTACGAGTTCTTCCATTTCCCGGAAACCTTGCATACCGAAGGCTTTTACAATCGCGAATCGAGCCTGTTTCATCAGCTAGTTCCCGAAGCACGCCCGCAGCAAAAACGCACTGAAAGCCGCAAGAGGACCCGCATATGATGTGGTTACAGGGTATCGCCGCCGTTGTTCTGCTCGCCGGCGCCATCTACGGATGGTTCGTGTTGCAGCGTAAATTCCGTGGCGACGATGAGGACACGGGCAAGAGCAAGCGCGGACGCCGGCGCAACGACGATGATGACAATGAACTGGAAGCGTTCATCACCGCCTACCGCGAAGGCAAGGTCGACCCGACCATGGTCACCGACGGTGAAGAGAGCTTGCCGGTTGCTGGCCAGCCCCTGCCCGCCGCGGCTCAGAGTGTGGCACCAGCCGCTGCCGCCGCGACCGGGGTTGCCGCAGGTGCGGCGCCGGCCAGTACGCCTGCCGTGCCCAAGCCAGCCCCGTCAGGGCCGGGCACGTTGCTGCGCCCGGAAGTCAAACTCGCTTACCTGAGTTTCCGGACCGGGCTGCGCGATCATCACGTATTCCCCAATGTCCGCCTCGGAGACCTCGGCTTCGGCCTATCGGTGGGCACGGTGGACCTGCTGGTGTGCGATTCGTCCTTCAAGTATGTCGCGGCGGTCGACGTCTATACCGGCGAGAAACCGGAAGATGCGCCCAAGTCGCTGTTTCTCGAGCGCGCCGGCATCAAGCACCTGAAGTTTTCATCAAAGGCGATGCCCAAGCCGGCACAGCTCAGGGAACTGATCTACGGGGAAGCACAGCCCTGATAGAAACGGCCTTGATACAAACAGGCCTGACACAAACAAAGCCGCAGTCACCTGCGGCTTTTTTTGTGTTGGTACTTTTTACGGGATGATCGCGTGCGTCAGCTCGCGGGCTCACTGTCGGGCTGCGGACAATGCAGTTGCAAGGCCTCGTCATAGCACCAGTGGGTGCCGAAGCCGTTGTTGCGCTTGACGCATTCATAGGTGTAGCGGCCCATTTCATCGGTCCACTTGCAGTCCTTGTACTTGAGCATGGTCTGCTCGCGTTCGATGGTGCCACGCAGGTTTTCCTCGCCCTGGCGGGCCGCGCGTTTTCTCGCCTCCTGGTGTTCGATGCTCTCTTCGGGGAAACTCTCCCCTTCGATCATCTGCACTTCCTCCGTGCCGGCTGCGGTCTCTTGAGCCTGCGCTGCACCGGTTTTCGCGGCAGCAGCATCGGGCATTGGATCCGGCTCGCAATTGAGCTGCACGGTTTCGTCGAAGCACCAGTGGGTGTTGAAGCCGTTATTGCGCTTGACGCATTCGTACAATTCCTTGCTCATGGCATCGGTCCACTCGCAATGGGTGTAGCGTGACATGGTGCGCTCGCGCTCGGTGGTGCCCACGGCAAACGCCGATGAGGCGGCGAGCAGGCCGAGAATGCCGAGCAGGAAAACGAACGGCGCCGGCCGGTGATGTTTGTCAGAACGGAAATTCATGGTAGCGGGTTCCCTCGGGAATGGGGCGTGGTCAATGGCTTGCAACCGCGCCAGCCGCCGGAAACGGCAGGCCACGCGGGGCTCACGCAAAGGTTAACGGTGCATTCTATGCCAAACACGGGGGACGAGGAAGCGGGCTTGCCGCCCCAGGCCTATTGGTTCCGGCATCTGGTCAGGTACAAATTTACTCGTTGAAAGTGAATCGCAGCCGCAGGTAGCGCCGGCCTGTCAGGTCCTTGGTTTCGGTTTGTTTCTCACCGTCGTATTCGGCCTCGACGGTGTAACGGCCGCCGATCACGTCAACGAACATCAATGGGCCTTCGGAGCGGGCCTGCAGCAGCACGTTGCCGCTTACGTCGCGCACGACGACTTCAACGCCCTTAATGGGTTGATGTTGTTTGGCGTGGTCGATCATGACGATATGCATGGGAAAACGCGACGCGAGCTTGTTCATCTCATCGCGTTCGTCCTCGGTCATGCCGCCGGTGACATAGCGCACGCCTTGCTGATCGTGGATTTCAATCTCGGCTGATGCATTGGAAATGAACCCGGTCAAACCCAGGATCAGGCATACAACTGTTATGGCTTGCTTCATTAGTCTCGCTTTCTGGCCGGAAAAACTGATTGTCCTGTTGTTAACGCGTGAGCACGGGTTCAGGTGCACATGCCCGTGACATCATGAGCCGGGGCAGCTTTGACAGGTGCAGTACCAATAACTACAGGACCGAGAGCTTCAGCACTGATGACTGCGATATTGACAAGTGCAGCAGCGCACTGGTTCAACTGGCGGCACCTGTCCTGAACGTTCGCGCAATATCCACGAATGTATTGGCCGTGCCGAAGCCGCCCGCCTTGGTCACCAGGTGTATCGGCCGCCCCTTCCATTCGAACTGCG
>JASFUE010000298.1:0-3982 GCA_050050435.1 Burkholderiales bacterium
TCTCCAAGTCGTATCAAGAGGAGGTGAATGTCAACGTGATCAGCTACAACCGGGTCGTGCTGCTGGTCGGACAGGTACCGACACAAATTATCAAGGACGACATGACGGTGATGGCACTGGAGACACAAAACGTCAGGATCGTGCAAAACGAGATCGCCATTGCCGCACCGAGTTCTTTTGTCTCGCGCAGTAGCGACGCGCTGCTGACCAGCAAGGTCAAGAGCCGGCTCGTCAGCAACGATGAAGTTTCCGCCAACCACGTCAAGGTTGTAACCAGTAATGACACTGTTTACCTGATGGGGCTGGTATCGCACGCCGAAGCCGACGCCGCAACCCATGTTGCAGCAACCACCAGTGGCGTGCAACGAGTCGTCAAAGTCTTCGAATACCTGGACTAGAATAGCGCCGGCTCTGCCCGGCCGCCAGCCCGCAGCATCATTTCCTCGCATCTGAACGGAGCGAGGCATAGAGCGCCAGCGTTTTTTTGCGCGCGGCTGCATGATCGACGATCGGTCCGGGATAGGTTTGCCCGATCAAGCAACCGCAAGCGCGTTGCACTTCCGGTGACATTTTCCATGGTTCGTGCACATATTTGTCGGGCACATCTGCCAGCTCCGGCAACTGTGATCGGATAAACGCGCCCTCCGGGTCGAATTTCCTTGACTGCGTCACCGGATTGAATATGCGGAAGTAGGGCTGCGCATCGCACCCTGTGGAAGCGCACCACTGCCAGCCTCCGTTATTTGCGGATAAGTCGTAATCATTGAGATTTTGCGCGAAATATCGTTCGCCCCACCTCCAGTCGACACTCAGGTCCTTGACCAGAAACGAAGCGGTGATCATGCGCAGACGGTTATGCATGTACCCAGTTGAGTTGATTTGTCGCATGGCTGCATCCACTAGCGGATAACCAGTCTGGCCATCGCACCAGCAACGGAAATAGGACTCACGGTTCTCAAATTGCAGAGAGTCATATTCCCGACGGAAGGCAGCTTCGACCACGTGAGGAAAGTGGAAGAGGATGGAAAAATAAAACTCACGCCAGATCAATTCCGATAGCCACGTGCTGGCGCCAGCCCTGGCGTCAGCGTCAGCATCCAGCCGTACTGCAGTTCGCACGAGTTCGCGGATCGAGATGGTTCCGAACCGCAGATGAACCGACAGCAACGATGGCCCGGCAGCTGCCGGATAATCGCGTAACCGCGCGTAGTCGCCGATACGACCGAGGAAGTTTTCAAACAAGGCTTTGGCCCCGGTTGTGCCAGCAGGAATATTGAGGAGCGATAGATTGCTTCGAGCGAATCCGATGCGTTCCAGTTCAGGCATCGGTGAATCGGTCCCGCGAACGAATGCATTGGAGCGATTCGCGACTGGGTAAGGCTCGGTATCACGCCGGTCAAGTTTCTCGAGCCAGGCTTTCCTGTAAGGCGTGAAGACAACATAGGGACGTTCTTCGGCATTAAGGATCTCGGACTTTTCAAAAATCACCTGATCCTTGAACGCGTGCCACGCGCATTGCTGCGCATCGAGCCTTGCGCGCACTTCATTATCGCGAGCAATCGCAGCCGGTTCATAGTCATCGTTGGCGTAAACGGCCTGGATATCGAGCCGCGTCGCAAGCGCCGGGATCTCTTCCCTTGCCCGGCCATGCAACACGTGCAAGTCGCCCCCGAGCACCTGAAGTCCGGCCTTTAGTTCCTGGGCGCTCTGCCAGATGAATTCAACGCGTCTGTCGCGCTTTTCTTCGAGCGCATCCAGTATTTCCGTATCGAATACGAAGACGCAGTGGACGGCCTTTGCTTCCTCGAGTGCCCGGCTCAACGCCGCATTGTCGTCTACGCGCAGATCGCGCCTGAACCAGACCAGTGCGCGCTCGTAGCTTCTCATGAAATCAGCGAAAGCAGTTTAGAAAAAGCGACGGCCGATAACCGCTTCGCCCCGCATGTGTGATTCCCGTACACACCAAGGAACAAGAAGAAGTATTGCCTGGGCCAAAGCGGTGTGGGCAACTCGGCTCTGCGGTAGCATTGTTGAACACCGGGTGAGGACGAGAGGCGGCCGCGTCGATTACACGGAACTGCACGTTGGCCCGCGCTGAAAAACTTTTCTGCGCCTGAAAAGAACGTTGCCATAGGCCTGCGCCCACTGTCTTTGCGCAATACTACCCGTGATGCCAATGCAGACGGACTTCGGGCAGATTTTTCTCTAAGACTCCCGACCAAGTGTCTTGAACGAGACAATTTCGGCCCACTCAGTGAAATAGGCATCTCACAAAACTTTCGGATTCATGGGCTCGTCAGTTCCCGTCCTGCCAACGCGCGCCGCAACCGCTGAATCAGCCAACCGATAACCGGCAACTTGGCGTACAACTCTTCCCCGGTATCCCAATAGTCGCGATGGTAGCTGACCTTACCGGATGCATCGAAGCGGATATGACTGACGCCGTGTATCGCCTGAGCACCGTCTCCGCGCATGAACCGGCTCCGGAAATGCATGTCCCAAACGATAAACCCCTCAACGTCAGTTCCTGACCATGAACGAACCGAAAAACCCGGATCTTCAATCTGCTTGAACATGTGCCGGAAAATGGCTTCGATCCGGGCGGCACCCGTAAATTCGTTGAAGGGATCCTTGAAGTACGCGTCAGAAGCATACACCTCACTGATTTGCGAAACCGTTGCGGGCGACATGGACTCGTAAAACGAGATCAGTCTGTCAATATGGCTGGCGCGCATGTTCAGAGGCCGGTGAAACGATGGACAAGCGGAAAGAAAATACGGTACGGGAGCAGCCGAAGAAGCTTCATGACGCGCGTAAAGCGCTTCGGAAAGTGAATTTCGAACTCTCCGTTTTCGAAACCCCGCAGCATTTGTGCAGCCGCATTCTCGGGCGCAATCAGTGCCGGCATTTCGAACTCGTTACGATCCGTCAATGGCGTTTTGACAAATCCCGGGTTGACCAGAAAGACGCTGACCCCCTTTGGCCGAAGATCCAGATACAACGTCTCCGTGAAGTTGGTCAGTGCCGCCTTGCTTGCGCCATAGACCAGACTGGTCGGCAGCCCGCAGTAACCAGCCACGCTCGAGACGACGGCAATGCCACCATCCCCTCTTTGCACAAGATCGGGAATGACCAATTCCAGAGTGCGCATCGCGCCGAACACATTTGTCTCGAACAATTGCTCAGCGGTCTCTGCGTTCAGTTCCCAGGCTCTGATCGGCATGTGCATTCCGGCGAGAAGGACCACCAGGTCGATTCCTGACCAGGCATCTTTCAATCTCGCGTACGCATTTTCAATATCAGAATTCTCGTTGACATCCATCGGCAAGACCAGAGCATTTTCCGGCCGGGCATTGCGGGCAAGCGCCTCCAGCGCGCTCGCATTGCGAGCGCTTAGTGCAACGCGGGCACCGCGCTTCAACAACGCTTCGGCGAACGCTTTCCCCATACCACTGCTGGCACCGATTACCCAGACACGCCGGTCTCGCCACTCCTTGATGCGTGTGTTCAACGTCACTCCGACCATTCCTTTTTGCGAAAAGCGAGCGTTACCTCGCCGAGGCGAAAGCCAAACTTGCGCATCTCCGAGCGGTTCAGCATGACTTTGTCATCTACGAGATACATCCAGTCGTCAAAGCTGACATGGTAGGTCTTGCCGTCAACGGGAAGCGCCAACACGTAGCGCCAGCGCAGCGCATTGCCATAAGCCGTGCCCTTCGCTTCTCCGATAACATCGCCCGCCGTTCCAATATAGTTGTGCTCATCGACTCTGGTAATAGTCCAAACCCGCCGGTCAGTGGTGCCGTCGGAGTAGACGAAGTCTTCTTCAAGCGTGCCGACGTTGCCGTTCCAGCTCCCTTTGATCGCAACCGTGAACCGCTTGATCACTTCTCCCGACCGATTCTGGAACATGCCATAGGCCTCGATCTCTCCGTCAAAATACTCACGCAGATCAAGAACGGGGCGTTCATCGCGATAGTTG
>JASFUE010000299.1:0-3973 GCA_050050435.1 Burkholderiales bacterium
AAGTCCGCCATGATGTTCTATGCGCTACGCAATCGCCTCGGTAATGAGACATTTTCCAGGGGAATTCGCGAATTCTGGAAAAAATACCGGTATCAGGCAGCCAGCTTCGAGAATCTGCGCGAGGCATTCGAACAAGTCAGCGAACAATCGCTGGACGGGTTCTTCAATCAGTGGCTCGAGCGCACCGGCGCACCCCTGCTGGGCGTTATCCCCCCCCCGAAAGGAAACAAGGGTCAGGCGACGCTGCTGCTGACCCAGGAAGCCGATGCACCGTATGAACTGAACGTGCCACTGCGTCTTTTCGCCGGCGACAAGACTCTCGATACGCGCGTGCACATGAACGCCCCGATCGAGGCGGTGAAGTTTACGGCGAAACCGGCAATCACTGCGGCACAGATCGACCCGCAATTCGAAGTCTGGCGCAAGCTCTATCCTGAGGAAGCACCGCCGGTACTTCGCGATTTCATTGCGGCGGCATCCGTACAGGTGTTGAGAATCGGCAAAGCACTGAAACAGGATACGAGCGCGATGGCGAACGCACTTACTGAAGGCGATGTCGTCGTTATCGATCCGCCGGAGAGACCTGACCCGGGCAAACCGCTGCTGGTTTTCGCCGGCAAGGACGCGATAGACGGGTTCCTGCAGGACAACGCGCTTGCTGCGCGCCCAGCTGCGATTGCTCCCGGCGCCGTGGAAATATGGATCGCCCCGGATGCGACGCGCAAGGTTGTCGTCGTTACACTGGATCCGGGTGCCGCGAAGCAACAGGACCTGTTGAAACTGGGGCAAAGGCTGCGTCACTTCGGGCGTTATTCATGGGTCAGTATCGCCGCCGACGGCAAGGCAACGAAGGGAAACTGGCCAATCACATCGCCGCGGTTCAAACTTGCCAGATAGGTAGGAATCTTGCTGTGTATCAACGGCAAACAGCGCCACGTCGACACGCGCAGGCACAAGCCAATCTGTCGCATCCCGGGGAGAAAAGGCCCGGACACCGCATGCGAACACGATCGCCACTGGATATGCCAGGCGCCTTAACACAGCTATGCGACCGATAATTTCAGTTATATCAATACTCTTTCTCGCCGCCTGCGGAGCGAAAACGCCACCGTGCGATGACGCAACGGTTACCAGCACGGTGCAAAACTACGCCAGACAGGCAATCAGTGATGCGCTTCTGGCCAGGGATCCGGAACTGAATATCGACCGCATCATGTCGCAAATCAGCATCTCGCTGACTGGCGAATCGGAAACCAACTACGACCGGAGTATCGATAAGCACATCTGCAAGGCGAGCCTGCGCGTTGCCATTCCCGCTGAAGTCGCCGCACTGAACAACTATCGCGCATTTCAGACACTGGCACTGGGCAAGACCCGCGTCGATGTCGAAGGCAACGAAGTGGTCGCTCCAGTCACCTACACTACCTATTTAAGCAAAGACGATAATCAACTGATCGTCTATACCGACGGTGATGATTTGCCCGCGAAGTACATCAAGGGCGCCTACGCGGTCGGTGCTTTTCATGCTGATCTCGCCTCGCTGCCGGATCTGCGGGCCGGACTGACTTTATACACGACGACGGCGAAGAGTATCCTGATCGAGCCGGTCGAAAACGGTGCGCTGAAATTCCACATCAATCATCAGAGCCACATGTGCCGCTCCTGGACACAGTTCATTACCGAAGAACGCGGTGACACCCTGATCTACGCCAATCCGAAGGTGGGGTGCACGGTCTATTTCTCACGTCTGGGACAAATCATGCTGGTCGAACACGAAGGCTGCGAGCTGGTCGCCAAGGCGTGCTTCCCCGACGGAATCTATAGCAAGCAATAATGCGCATTGCATCACGCCCAATCAGCTTCGCACCAACGCGCCTGGCAACCGCCTTGCCAGTGCAATGCACTCTTGAGGGATCCGAGAGCAAGCTTCGGCGTTGTCCACAACGTGATCCCGGGCCATCATTCCTGAACTGGAAACCGCCGCCCGCGCGTGCGGGCGGCGTTGCAGCGAAAATACTACTTCTTCGGTGCGCGCCCGCCATCTTCGAGGCAGGCCTGTAACGACGGATACGCTTTGAAATTCTTCAGCCGTTCGTAGTGACGGCTGGAGGCATCGTGGCAGATTCCGCTTTTGCTCATCTTCACCGTGGCCGGATCATCCTGCGACCACGCAGTCAGCGCAGACGTGCTCAGGGCAACACCAGCCAGCACCGAAGCCAATAGTTTCGGAAAAACAACGTGCGCGCGGATATTACGGGACTTTTCAAACGACATGGCAGTTCCTCCATAAAATTTGTTATTCAAACAACACCTGAATGAACGTCATTCCCATGGCGCGAATCTGTTCTGATGCAGTTGATGTTCCGGAATCGATAATCGTTTTCCAGGCGCGGGCCATTGCCAGGACTACAAACTCCGGTTGTCAATTTTCAGCACGCAGCCGACCTTCCATGTGCTTCCTGCGCGTGCTGCCGCATCTATCCCGATGTCATTAATTCAACACCGTTTCGAGATGACGGAGCGAAGTATTGCATATGACATTGTCAATTTGTTTGAATCCAGCCAGATTACGCGCGTTTCATCACGAAGTCGCATCAAGTGAAACGGAATGTCTAATATGAATAGACCGGACGCGGAAACCGAACAATAAAACCGGCCGCCCCAGGCACGTGCGGCGCGCCGGCATCAAGCCGGCACACGACGATAAAGACAGGTCAATTCAGGGGGGCGGAACCGGCCTGGGCGATTTCAGATGGCGTTGAGAACGTCGTATCCGGTCACGATATAAGTCTTGTCCGTCTGGAAGTCGCGCACCAGTACCGCCGGATGCTCCGGTGTGATCATGGGCGCAAGCAACTGAAGCGGCGTCTCGATATCAACATAGGGAAAAGCCGTTTGCATGATCGACTGCACCGGTTGACTGCGAATCGACGGGTCCCGGATGATGCTGGAATAGGCGCGCAGTTCGCTGAGTGAGCCGACAATGCGATCGTTCTGCCGTACCGGGATCTGCGAAAAATCATTTTCGCGCATAACTGAAACGGCGTGCTCAATGGTGTCATTCACCATCACATCGACGAGCTCGACCACTTCCTTGTTGCGAATCAGTTCCCGCGCCGTCGGGCCCGGCACGGTTTCGTACCCCATTTTCCTCATCCAGTCGGGGTTGAACATCTTTCCAAGATAGCGCGTGCCGTGATCGTGGAAGATGACGACAACCATTTCGCCTTTTTTGAACTGCTTCTTCATTTGCAGCAAACCGGCAATGGCCGCGCCCGCCGAATTGCCGACCCAGATGCCTTCCTGGCGGACGATTTCCCGGGTGAATATGGCGGCATCGCGATCAGTGACTTTCTCGAAATGGTCGACCACTGAAAAATCGACATTCTGGGGAAGGAAATCCTCGCCAATGCCTTCGGTGACATACGGATAGATTTCGTTCTTGTCGAAAACTCCGGTCTCCTTGTACTTCTTGAATATGGAGCCGTAGGTATCAATGCCCCAGACCTTGATCTTCCGATTCCTTTCCTTCAGATAGCGGCCGGTACCGGTTATGGTGCCACCGGTGCCAACACCAACCACCAGATGATCAATCTTTCCTTCGGTCTGCTCCCACAACTCCGGGCCGGTGCTTTCGTAATGCGCCTGCGAATTACTCAGATTGTCGTACTGGTTCGCCTTCCATGCGTTGGGGGTCTCCTTCTCGAGCCTCGCCGATACCGAGTAATACGATTTCGGATCGTCCGGTTCCACATCGGTCGGGCAAACCAGAACCTCGGCACCGAACGCACGCAGCGCATCGATTTTTTCCTGCGACTGTTTGTCAGTGGTGGTGAAAATACACTTGTAGCCCTTGACGATGGCGGCTATTGCCAGCCCCATACCGGTATTGCCACTGGTGCCTTCGATAATAGTGGAGCCGGGTTTGAGCAACCCGGCGCGCTCGGCATCCTCGATCATTTTGAGGGCCATG
>JASFUE010000300.1:0-3951 GCA_050050435.1 Burkholderiales bacterium
CCCGATTGAAGCAATCGCGCATGAAGTTGGCTACGAGGACGCAGCGTTTTTCAGCCGGCTATTCCGTCGCAAAGTCAGTCTTACGCCTTCCCAGTACCGCAAGCGCTTCGGTGCACTGCGCCGCACACTCGCCGCTGGTTAGATCATTCTAGAATGGCTCGCGGTGTTGTTGCGCTTGCATTCGTGTGAAATCGATTGGTCGCTGACTTCATTTCGCATGTTTCATCGTTGCTGTGGACGAGTCGCGCTGGTCAAGATCTTCCTCGACGAATCGTAACAGGGCTTCGGCCAATGCTTCGCGCGGATAGTTATTCCTGGTTACGAAGAAGGTGGCGATGATGCCATGCGTTCTGGCGATTGGCAGGACAACCGCCCAGTGATCGGCGTTGACGTATCCGACCAGCGTGCTGCCAGGGATGATCTGGTCATGGGAAATCATCTGGCTGTCATTTCGGGGATCGATTCGCGCCAGTTTTTTGTAGTTGCGATCGAGAATAGCGGAGATGCGCTCGCGATCGGGCAGGGTGACGAGTGAGTAATACGGCAGGTCTTGCGGAAGTGTATTTCTGGCCATCCACATCTGGCGCGTTGCCGGGCGCAGGCTCGCAACGGCACCGCGATCTCCGTTTGGACACGTGGCGCCGGGAAAGTAGCGCAGCCATTCGGCGAGGTCCTGATCGAACTCGTAAGCGAGCGGTGAACCGCCGATGGCGCCGGCGACACTGACAACGGCGGCCAGGCGGGAGCGCATTTCCGGATAAGCGACGAGCGCCTCGAGAATATCGTTGGCGCCCTTTGAGTAGCCGATCAGCACAATGCGCGGCGGACCGGGCTCTGCGGGTAGTTGCATCAGTGCATCACGAATCAGCCGGGCGTTGCGTTGGGTGCCGGAGAGGCCTTCGACATCGATGATGGACAGGTCATAGCCGTTGTCGCGAAGGTTAGATGCAACCGTGTCGCGGGAATCAAGAAATTTCTCGAAACAGTCGTAGCCGAATCCCGGAACAATCGCGGCGACCAGATGCCTGCGCGAACTCTGCATGTTCACGGGTTTTCCGGAAGGTGCGGGCTCGGTGCCGACACGGGTGAGCGCATCTTCACAGGTCCGATAGTCAGGCAAGGCGTCCTTGTGTGTTTCCAGAACGGTGCAGAAGATTTCACGAAATCGCGCGCGTTCATCTTGCACACCCGCGTTACGAGCGGGAACGAGAGCCAACGCCGGTCCGTCCAGGCTGTAGGGCACCATCGGTTTCGAGGCGCAGCCAGCGAGCAGCACCGACGCGATCACCAACAAGGGAGCCTTGCCAATGCTACGTCGCCTTCCGGCAATGTTTCGTGCCGACATCAAACCGGGCGCATCGTATTCTTTCATTACCTTCGTCGTTTCCATTCATTCGAGATAATATCTTTTGTCGAGCCCCAAAGTCTTGCTGCCGGACCGTGTATTGTGGAGTCGAATGGCGCCGGCATTGCCGTTTGAGGGCGGATCGGGGAGGTTCGGGTCGTGATGTCTACTGCATCAGCAGCGATACGCACAGACGGAAATCAATTTGTGTTTGATTAAGGGGAAAGTCTGGATGGTCTATAGAACAGCAACACTGGCGGGTCTCGGAAGCATACTGGCGTTGATTGCGCCGTTGCCGGCCGCAGCAGACAACACCGTGGCAATTGCAGGCGATCAGGTGTTGCAGCAGTTATACGATCGCCCGCAGCGATTCAGTGACGGCCGCTATTACGTGCCGTCGACCATGGAAACGGTGAGCTGGGGTTCGTTACCAAACCGCGATGCCAGGCCGCTGCTGGTCGTTCCTTCGGGCTCGGTGGTCACGTTTGACACGGTGTCTCACGAAGGTGTTCTCGAGGACCAGGGGCGTGACCCGGTCCGCTACTTCGGCAGCCACGGCGTGGCGCCCAATGCCGTGCTCGCTGACGCAACGGCGATTGCGGCCTCGAACATTTCGCATGATTTCAAGGCGGACGGACCACACGTGGTGACCGGGCCGGTGGCGATCGAAGGGGCCAAACCGGGTGATGTACTGAAAATCGAAGTGCTCGCGTTGTCGCCGAGGGTTCCTTACGGCGTTATTTCCAATCGCCATGGAAAGGGCGCGTTGCCGGGCGAGTTCCCCGAAAACGAGGGAGAGCAGCCCGGTGCCAGTGCCCAGTATCCCGGCCGTTACAACAATGTTTCGAAATTCACCACAGTCAGGGAGGTTGACGGCGTTCAAGTCGGCATATTGCACAATGAAGCCGGTGAGGAAATCCGTTTTCCGATCCGCCCGTTCATGGGGATCATGGGCGTGGCGGCCAATACCAGCGAACGCGTTCATTCGGTCCCGCCGGCCGCCTATGGTGGCAACCTCGATATCAATGTGCTGGGAGTCGGATCCACGCTCTATCTCCCGGTGCTGGTACCGGGCGCGAATTTCTACACAGGCGATCCGCATTTTGCGCAGGGGAACGGCGAGGTTGCATTGACGGCGCTCGAAGCACCGCTTCGCGCAACTTTCAGACTCAGCGTGCTTTCTGCAGGTGACATGGCCATTCCTGGTGGCAGTCCGTTTGCTCAACCATTTGGCGAAACGCCGCAATACTGGGTACCGGTCGGCTTGGACGAGGACCTTGACGAAGCCATGAAGCAGGCAGTGCGTCAGGCGATCCGGTTTCTGTCCGTTTCGGTGGGTGTCGATCGCGCTGTTGCCTATGCTTACTTGAGCGCGGCAACGGATTTCGAAGTCTCGCAAGTGGTGGACAAGACCAAAGGCGTGCACGGGCTGATTCGCAAACAGGATTTTGCGGCGACTTCACGCTAGCCATCGGAACAACGCAGTGTCGTTTTCACCGGTTGATGTCGCGCCGGCGAAGTGTTTGCGGAAAAAGTTGTTACCATCGCGGCAAAACCGATCGAGGGGAGGGGCGACATGGATATGGGTCTGGACGGGCTTCGCGTGCTGGTCACCGCGGGTGGGGCTGGAATCGGATTGAAGGTGGTCGAGGCGTTTCTGCGCGAAGGCGCCAGCGTCTACACGTGTGACGTCGATCGGACGGCACTCGATGCACTGGCCAAGGCGCACCCGGAAGTCGGGCAAAGTGTATGCGACGTCTCGAATCGCGAAGCAGTGGCCAGGTTGTTCGATGATGCGATCAGGAAGCTTGGCGGGCTGGACTGCCTCGTCAACAATGCCGGTATCGCCGGGCCGACCGGACCGGTGCACGAGATCGAGCCGGAGGACTGGGATCGCTGTCTCGAGGTGTGCCTGACCGGCCAGTTCAATTGCACGCGCCTGGCGGTGGGGCATCTGAGGCGCTCTTCCAATGCATCGATCATCAATCTCTCGTCCGCTGCAGGACGATTCGGTTTTCCCAATCGTTCGCCCTATTCCGCGGCGAAGTGGGGCGTGGTCGGTTTCACCAAGACATTGTCGATGGAACTGGGGCAATACGGAATACGATGTAATGCAATACTGCCCGGCACGGTAGAAGGCAAGCGTATTCGGGAGGTAATCGAGGCGAAGGCCAAAATCGCCGGTCGCAGTCCAGCGGACGTTCAGGATGATTGGCTGGCCAAAGCGTCCATTCGCGAAATGATCCAGCCCGAGCAACTCGCCGACATGATGGTGTTTCTGGCCTCGTCGCGCGGGCGCACCGTGTCTGGGCAGGGCATCAGTATCGATGGCGATTTGCAGGCACTGCTCTGAGAACGATGGCCGACGGAAAAGTTGAGGGGATCACGTCATGAGTTACCCTGGCCCGCTGGTGAGCGTGCAGTGGCTGAAGGACCATCTGGACGATGGCCCGGTATGCGTGGTGGATGCAAGCGTGCACCTGCCCGATACCGGGCGCGATGCGCACGCCGAGTATCGGACGGAGCATATTCCCGGCGCATTGTTCTTCGACCTGGCGAAGATTGCTGATCCGGACAATCCGCTGCCGCGAAAATTTCCACCCCGC
>JASFUE010000301.1:0-3942 GCA_050050435.1 Burkholderiales bacterium
GAGGGCGCAGCTCACGGAATTTGCCGATGCCCGGGCGCTGACCTGGGTGGAGGACGACTCCAATGCGGATCTTTCTTTTGACCGCAATTTCCTGCGACAGGTGGTGTTGCCGGTGATCGAGCAGCGTTTCCCGGCCTACCGGTCGACGCTCGCGCGCGCCAGCCGCAATCTTGCCGAAGCGGCCGAACTGGCCGCGCTACTGGGCGAGCAGGATCTGGCAGCCGCGGTCGGAAATGGCGGTCTGGTGCTGGACAAGCTCCGGTCGTGGCCGGTATCGCGCAGATACAATGCGGTTCGCTGCCTGTTGCAGGCGGCCGGCTGCGCACCGCCTGCGCGCGAGTTGCTCACTGAAGCCTTGCGCCAGGCGTTCGAAGCACGCGACGATGCTGCGATGCGGGTGGATTTCGGAGAATTCAGCCTGCGTCGCTACCGTGGCGAGCTGTTTGCCGTTCGAAATGTGCCGGTGCCATACGGCTGGCAGCAGCCGTGGCGCGGCGAATGTGAACTGCAATTGCCGACAGGGCTGGGAAGGTTGCGGTTTTGCCGCTGCAGCGGGCACGGCCTGTCCGCGAGGCGGCTGCAAAACCGGCAGGTCGACATCGCGTTTCGTGATGGCGGCGAGCGCATGGCGCTGTCTGCCAACCGCCCGCACAGGGAACTGAAAAAGCTCTATCAGGATGCCGGTATCGCGCCCTGGCTGCGCGAGCGAACTCCGTTGATGTTCGTTGGCAAGCAACTCGCGCTGGTCCCGGGACTGGGTGTTGCCGCCGAATTTCAGGCCGCGCCGGACGAAGACGCATGGGAAGTCCAGTGGGTACAAGGGTGACACTGGTGTCTTGCTCCTGAAAGTGGAATCGGGTGGGGAAGGCGTTATCCGGGTGCTCATCCGGCGTCCGGGGGCGGTGTTTATGCGGCAGTGCGATGATTCGTTTCTTTGCTTGAAGGAAAAATGCTATCCTTCTGAAATTTTTACGAAACCCCAGAAAATACGGAGAAATAATGGCTGTTGAACGCACTTTGTCGATCATCAAACCCGACGCGGTCGCCAAGAACGTAGTCGGACAGATCCTGTCGCGCTTCGAGGCAGCGGATCTGAAGATCGTCGCCATGAAAATGGCACTGCTTTCGGAAGCGGAAGCGGCCGGCTTCTATGCCGTGCACAAGGATCGCCCTTTTTTCAAGGACCTGATCGCATTCATGACCTCGGGTCCGGTTGTGATTCAGGTGCTCGAAGGGGACAACGCGATCCAGAAGAACCGTGATCTGATGGGGGCCACCGATCCGAAGAAAGCCGAAAAGGGAACGATCCGGGCGGATTTTGCCGAAAGCATCGATGCCAATGCGGTACACGGTTCCGACTCGCCGGAGAACGCAGCGGTGGAAGTCGCCTATTTCTTTCCCACAATGAACGTTTACTCGCGCTGATGAAGGTCAATCTGCTGGATCTGGACGCGGTTGCGCTGGCGGAGTTCTTTGCCGGGATCGGCGAGAAACCGTTTCGCGCGCGACAGGTCCTGCACTGGTTGCACCAGAGCGGGGAGACTGACTTTTCGCGGATGACCGATTTGTCGAAAGCGCTGCGTGAATCGCTCCCGCAGCACGCGTTGATCGAAACGCCGCGTTGCGTTTCGACGTCGCAGTCGCCGGACGGTACCCGCAAGTGGTTGTTGTCGGTGGGTGAGGACAACGCGATCGAAACGGTGTTCATCCCCGAAGCAAACCGCGGCACCTTGTGTATCTCCTCGCAGGCAGGGTGCGCTCTGGAGTGTGCCTTCTGCGCCACCGGTAAGCAGGGGTTCAACCGTAATCTGACAACGGCGGAGATCATCGGCCAGTTGTGGTGGGCGACGCGCACCCTGGAAGCCGATCCGGCGAATGCACGTCTCGGAGAGGCGGGGCACGAACGGCCGGTTAGCAATGTCGTGATGATGGGTATGGGCGAGCCGTTGACGAACTTCGCCAATGTCGTACGCGCCATGCGACTCATGCTCGACGACAACGCGTACGGGCTGTCGCGCCGGCGTGTCACGCTTTCGACGGCCGGTATCGTGCCGGCGATCGATCGCCTTCGCGAGGAATGCCCGGTGGCGTTGGCAGTTTCGCTGCACGCGCCCGACGATGAGTTGCGAGACCAGCTGGTGCCGATCAACAGGAAATATCCATTACGTGAATTGATGGACGCGTGCAAACGCTACGTCGATGCTTCGCTCGGTGAGGAAATCAGCGGTGCGAAATGGCAGCGTAAAGGCGCGCCGCGCGACTTCGTAACTTTCGAATACATCATGCTCGACGGCGTCAACGACAGCACCCGGCACGCGCACGAGCTGCTTGCACTGACACAGGACGTTCCATGCAAATTCAACCTGATTCCGTTCAATTCGTTTGCCGGGTCGGGTTTTACGCGCTCGCCGGATGGGCGCGTCCGCGCATTCCAGGAAGTCCTGGCCAACGCCGGGCAAGTGGTGACCGTGCGCAAGACCCGCGGTGAACGCATCGACGGGGCTTGCGGCCAATTGGCAGGGCGGGTGCGCGATCGCAGAACGCGCCGTTCGCCACAGCCTGCACAACCGAATGAACGACTGGGAGGGGAGCGCGCATGAAGCGTCTGTTGGCAATTATTGTTTGCTCGATGCTGCTGCTGACAGGGTGTGTGCAGACCTCGGACAAAGGTGAACCGGATGCCACCGAAAGTCGGGCAAACGAGCGTGCACGGGTTCACACAGAACTGGCGAGAGCCTATTACGGTGCCGGGCAATACGCTGTCGCGCTCGAGGAAGCCCGGACCGCGCTCGAAGCCGACAAGAATTATCTGCCGGCCGTGAATCAATTGGGATTGATCTATCTGGCGCTCGGGGAAATGGACGACGCCGAGCGTGAACTCAAGCGCGCCGTACGGCTGAACCCCGACGATCCCTCGGTCAATAACAATTACGGCATGCTGTTGTGTACCATGGGTGATGCTGCAGAGGCCATGGTCTATTTCGAAAAGGCACTCTCCGACCCGCTTTACCGCACGCCGGAGTTTGCCTATGTGAATGCCGGTGTGTGCCTGAAGAATCAGGGCGATGACTTGCGTGCCGAGCAATTCTTTCGCCGGGCGCTATCGGTGGCGCCAAACCAGCCCAAAGCGCTTTATGAAATGGCGGACCTGCAATACAAGAGCGGCGAGTATGAGAGCGCGCAATACTTCATTACGCGCCACCTCAAACTGGTGGTGTCGGGACCGGATGCCCTGTGGCTTGCTGCCAGAATTGAAAAGCGCCTGGGCAATACCGTTGCTGTCGAGTCCTACGGCGCGCAACTGAACCGCCGTTTCCCTGAATCGGAGCAGACACGCGCATTTAACCTGGGAATGTTCCAGTGAGTGAGTTGAATCAACAACCGGAAGCGCCGGAAGCTTCTTCAGCCGGCGCAATACTTCATTCCGAACGACGCAGGCAGAGCTTCAGTGTCGGGGACGTGTCACGGCAACTGAAACTGTCGGTGCGCCAGGTCGAGGCGCTCGAGCACGATGAGTTCCAGTTGTTCGGCGGGCCGGTGTTCGTGCACGGGTTCTTGCGCAACTACGCCAAACTGCTCGGCCTGGATGCAGCGCCTCTGATCAGTGCTGCCGATCAGAAGATGCAATCAATCGGCATGACACGCAAAGCGCAGGCCGAACAGGCCGAAGCGGCGGCTCAGGAGCAAGCGGCAAAAGAGGAGAAACAGAAAAGCGTTGTTCCCCTGTTCGTTACAGCGGGCATTGTCATCGCCGCGATTGCGGTCTGGGCGCTGCTGAACAAACCAGTAGAGGTGCCCGAAGACAATCCCTCGGACATGGTGGCGCAGACGCAGTCCGGATATCAGGGTGACGCCGCGGATCAGGCGGCGCTGACCGAACCTGGCGCCGAACCCGCCGCGCCGGCCCCGGCTACGGCCCCGGAACAGGAACAGGAACAGGTG
>JASFUE010000302.1:0-3939 GCA_050050435.1 Burkholderiales bacterium
CAATTGAGTCCCGCCTGACTCCGCCAAAGCAGGATCAGGTTGTGGCTCCGGCCTACGTTGGCTGCGCCAACATTACCCTGCGCCGCAATTCAGTCCCGCCTGACTCCGTCAAAGCAGGATCAGGTTGTGGCTCCGGCCTACGTTGGCTGCGCCAACATTACCCTGCGCCGCAATTCAGTCCCGCCTGACTCCGTCAAAGCAGGACTAAATTGTCACGATGGATGAGTTCGGGTTCGTCGACGTAGCCGAGTTTGGCTTCGATCTGGACTGAAGGGGTGCGGAGGATTTTCGCGGTTTCGCTGGCGTTGTAGTTGGCCAGTCCCCGGGCGACTTCGTTTCCCGCCTGGTCGATGCAGCTGACCACTTCTCCTCTCTCGAAGCTGCCGAAGACCTCGATCACGCCGATCGGCAACAGGCTCTTGTTGCCGCTGGTCAGGGCACTGACGGCACCGTCATCGAGCTTGACCTTGCCCCGAACCTGAAGCTGATCCGCCAGCCATTGTTTTCTTGCAGCCAACGGCATGGTGTTGGCGAGCAGGCGGGTGCCGATGGCTTCGCCATTAACCAGCCGTTTGAGAATGCCCGGTTCCTCGCCCGAGACGATAACCGTGTGCGCGCCGCTGCGAGCGGCCCGTTTTGCGGCAAGCACCTTCGTCAGCATGCCGCCTCTCCCAATATGCGTGCCGACGCCGCCTGCCATCGAAAGTAACGCAGGATCGTTGGCATCGGCTTCCGATATCAACTCGGCGTCGCTGTGATGGCGCGGGTCTTTGTTATACAAGCCGGGTTGGTCAGTCAGTACGACCAACACGTGGGCTTCCATCAGATTGGTCACCAGTGCGGCGAGCGTGTCGTTGTCACCGAATCGGATCTCTTCGGTGGCGACGGTGTCGTTCTCGTTGATGATGGGGATGGTCCCGAGGCGGATCAATGTGTTCACCGTCGAACGGGCGTTCAGGTAACGAGTTCTGTCGGTCAGGTCTTCGTGCGTGAGCAGAATCTGCGCGGTGTGCAGGCCGTGTTTGCGAAAGCAGGACTCATAGGCCTCGACCAGACCCATCTGGCCGACTGCGGCTGCTGCCTGCAGCTCGTATACCGCGTGCGGGCGCTTTTTCCAGCCAAGGCGCTTCATGCCCTCGGCAATCGCACCGCTGGAAACCAGTGCGACTTCGTAGCCATTGCCGCGCAGTTCGGCTACCTGCTCCGCCCAGTGTGCGAGCGCGGCGTGATCGAGCCCCTGACCGCCTTTGGTGATCAGGCTGCTGCCAACTTTGACGACAATGCGTTTCGATGCTGTAAACACGCTGTTCATTCGTTATCGCGGGTTTGGCCCGCCTGTGCCCCGGCCCGTGCCGCAGTGTTGCCGTTGTTCGTTTCGACCGCTTCCAATGCAGACAGATATTCCGTAACCGCACCAGTCAGCTCGGCGCATCCCGCCCCCGACAGTGCAGAAATTGCAAAGTGGCGCTCGGGTTCACCGATCACCTGTCGGTACTCATCCAGAAATTTCGCGATGACTTGTTCGCGCACGTCATCGGCGACAAGGTCGATCTTGTTGATGACCAGCCAGCGCGGCTTTTCGAACAGGCCTTCGTCATATTTGCGAAGTTCCTCGATGATAGCTTTTGCTGCCGTTACCGACGAAGTATCTCCGTCCGCCGGAACAATGTCGACCAGATGCAGCAGCAGTTTCGTACGTTGCAGATGACGAAGAAACTGGTGGCCGAGTCCGGCCCCCTCCGCCGCGCCTTCAATCAGTCCCGGAATGTCGGCAATCACGAACCCCTTGTTGACGTCGGTTCGCACGACGCCGAGATGGGGCTGCAGCGTCGTGAAGGGATAATCGCCGACTTTCGGACGCGCCGCTGAAACGGTCCGGATAAAGGTCGATTTACCCGCATTGGGCAATCCCAGCAAACCCACGTCGGCAAGCACTTTCAGTTCAAGGCGCAGGCGGCGGCTTTCGCCAGGCTCGCCGGGCGTGCATTGGCGTGGTGCCCGGTTGACGCTCGATTTGAAGTGAATGTTCCCCAGGCCACCGCCACCCCCCTTGCAGATGAGTTCGGTCTGTCCGTCTGTCGCCAGGTCAGCGATTTGCTCGCCGGTGTCCGCATCGGTGACAACCGTACCCACCGGTACGCGCAGCACGATGTCCTCGCCCGACTTGCCGTAGCGATCCTTACCCTGGCCGTTTTCGCCGTTTCTTGCACGGTGAATGCGCTTGTAGCGGTAATCGATCAGCGTGTTGATGTTGTGGTCTGCTCGCATGAACACGCTTCCGCCACGGCCGCCATCGCCCCCGCTCGGGCCTCCACGCGGGACAAATTTTTCGCGCCGGAACGCAACGATGCCGTCACCGCCCTTGCCGGAGTGTGTCTCGATGATGGCTTCGTCAGTGAACTTCATGATTGGTTTTGCCGGCGTGATTGCTCGATGGTACGTCGTTGGCGCCGACCAGCCCCGTGCCAGATCCTCGACGCCAGGCAATCAGGCGTCAACAAAAAAGCCCTATCGCAACCGATAGGGCTTGATGTTCCGGAAAGAAATGCCTCAGACCGGTTTGACGCTAACCGTCTTCTTGTGCAATGGGCCCCGGAAACCGAATTCGACCTGTCCGTCTATCTTGGCAAACAGAGTATGGTCGCGCCCCATCCCGACATTGTCCCCGGGGTGGATCTGGGTGCCGCGCTGGCGCACGATAATGCTGCCGGCCGGAATGACCTGGCCTCCATAGCGCTTGACGCCCAGACGCTTGGCGTTTGAATCGCGTCCGTTTCGTGAGCTTCCGCCCGCTTTCTTGTGTGCCATTTGTTCGCTCCTTTGGCAGGGGTACCGGAAAAGGGCCTGATCAGACCGAGATCTTGTCGACCTGGATCTCGGTGTAATTCTGCCGGTGACCCTGCTGTTTCTTGAAGTGCTTGCGACGGCGCATCTTGAAGATTCGTACCTTGTCGTCGCGGCCATGGTTCACCACCGTCGCCTGAACTTTGGCGCCCTTGACCAGTGGCTGGCCAATCGACAGCTTTTCGCCATCGGCGACCAGTAACACCTGATCGATGGTAATCTGGCTGCCAACGTCCGCAGCTAATTGTTCTACCTTGAGTTTTTCACCCGACGACACCCGGTACTGCTTGCCGCCGGTCTTGATGACCGCATACATGCTCGAGCTCCTGACAAGGCCTCGGAAAAGCCGGCCATACTACAAAAATAGAAGGGCTTACGCAAGGCATGATGGACGAAATTCGAGGGGTCTTGCAACTGCCCCCGGTCATCCTTGACACTGCCGAGTGCGCCTTCCTACCATCCCCGCTTTTTTTTCAGACGATTGTGACCACCAAACTGATCAATGAATTGATTGCGAACGATATGCAGGCCGTCGATGCAGTCATTCGCGAGCGTCTGCAATCCGACGTCGTCCTGATCGGCCAGGTCGCGGAATACATTATCTCCAGTGGTGGCAAGCGCCTGCGCCCGGCGCTACTGATCCTGGTGGCCGGTGCTTGCGGATATCAGGGTACGGCGCATCATCAACTGGCGGCGGTGGTGGAGTTTATCCATACCGCGACGCTGCTGCACGACGACGTCGTGGATGACTCGAGTATGCGTCGCGGCCGTGCAACCGCAAATTCCACATTCGGCAACCCGGCCTCGGTGCTAGTGGGCGATTTCCTGTACTCACGGGCTTTCCAGATGATGGTGGAGGTGCGCAACATGAGGGTGATGGAAGTTCTGGCTGATGCGACCAACACGATTGCTGAAGGCGAGGTCCTTCAGTTACTCAATATTCATAATATCAATACCACCGAGGACGCTTACCTGCGTGTTGTTCGATCCAAGACTGCCAAGTTGTTCGAGGCGGCGGGGCGATTGGGTGGGATCATTTCCGGTGTCGGCTCCGAGCTCGAGGAAGAGCTTGCCGCTTACGGGACCCACATCGGC
>JASFUE010000303.1:0-3934 GCA_050050435.1 Burkholderiales bacterium
TGCCTGACAAAGGCGCCGAGATCGTTGTCTACTGCTCCAATCTGCAGTGCCAGAACTCGGGCATCGCAGCGCATCGACTCACTGCGCTGGGATACACGAACGTTGCGGTGTACCGCGACGGCAAGCTGGACTGGGAAACCGCGGGTCTGCCATTGGAATCAGGCAAGGGAAAGGTGGCGCAGACGGTCGAAGGTGCAACATGCGTTCACTGATCAGAACGTTTAAAGGCGACGTTGGCAATATTTCCGGGGCCATGTTGTTGTTGCGCGTTGCACTGGCATCAATGTGGATCTCGCATGCGCTATTGAAGATCGTTGTCTTTACACTACCGGAAACGGCACAGTTCTTCGCGTCGGTCGGCCTTCCCGGCGTGCTCGTCTACCCGGTGGTGGCGGCCGAGCTCGCGGGCGGGACTGCGATTCTTCTCGGGTTTCACGGCCGCATCGCGTCATTGCTGCTGTTGCCGATCCTGCTTACGGCGGCGTGGGT
Source organism: Burkholderiales bacterium (assembly GCA_050050435.1). Classification (GTDB taxonomy): domain Bacteria; phylum Pseudomonadota; class Gammaproteobacteria; order Burkholderiales; family Eutrophovitaceae; genus SG8-40. The sequence goes on from JASFUE010000303.1 coordinate 490, forward strand.
GCATTTCCCGAACGGCTGGGTATTCACCAGTACTGGCGGAGGCTGGGAGTACCCGGTTTTTCTCGCGGTAGCCAGCATCGTGCACGTCATCATCGGCGACGGCGAGTACCGGTTGCGGTTTGCCAGGCTGAATGCTGCGCAAGGCATGATCTGAGCACCGCGATCAGCTGGCACACGGGCACCGGTAACATACGCGCTCCTGCAGGTTGGCGGTCTGCGCTCGCGCACTCCGCCAACACCTGCAGCGCATCAAGCTTGCAATTGTTCCGATTCGACGATGCGCTCACCCGGCTGTGCCGCGAGCACGCCCTCGATCAGCGCTTGCGCGATTCGCTCGGCCTTTACCGCGCGATACCGGCGCGGGATCAACGGTTTCAGTATGCGTGCAACGGCGATGCCGGCGTGCTCGCCCGGTCGCGGTTGTTCGCGCTTCGTATCGATCAGTGACGGGCGCACGATGGTGTAGGACGGATAACCGATAGCGCGAATCCCGTTCTCGGCTTCGGCCTTGGTACGGAGATAGAAGTTGCCCCTGGGGCTCGCGCCCAGCGAAGAATTGAGAGCAAAGCGGGTTGCCCCGGCCTGGCGCGCAAGGCGTGCAATGCGAATCGGCAACTCGCGATCGACCGCGGCAAACGCGTCCTGCGAACCGGCTGCCTTGATGGTGGTGCCGAGCGTACAGATAACGGCGTCCACCCGCCACCACGGTGCCTGTTCGTCGAGTTGTGCAAAGTCCACAACCGGGTTGACCAGCTTCTCATGCGGGGGCAATGTCCGGCGTGCCGGCGCAACGACTTTGCCAAATCGCGGATCGGCCAGCACCGCTGCCAGCACGCAGGCGCCGACGGCGCCGGTGGCACCGACCAGCATCAGGTCAATCGGTTTGTCGTTTCGATCAGGCAGAAGGCAAAACCGGGCAGGCGTTCAGGCGCGGATACGCCGGATGAAGTCAGCAACCGATTTGCCGATTTCGTCCGGACTGTCTTCCTGCAGGAAATGCGCACCGCTGACGGTGACCTCGGTCTGGTTGGGCCAGGCGCGGCAGACTTCGCGCTGGCGACCGACCAGAATCGACCCGGGCTCGGCGTTGACGAACAGTTTCGGGATGTCGCTCTGCGCCAAAAAGCGCGAATAGGTTTCAACCACCTTGACTACATCGGCAGGACGGCCTTCGATCGGGATCTGCCGCGGCCATGACAAGGTTGGACGGCGGTCCTCACCCGCTTCGGCAAACGGCCTGCGGTATTCGGCCATTTCCTCTTCACTCATGTCGCGCAGTACGGCGCTGGGCAGTACGCCTTCAACGAACATGTTCTTGGTGAGGATCATCTCTTCACCCGCTTCGGAACGGAATCCCTGGAAGGCGCGGCGTGCTTTCTCCGGCCAGTCGTCCCAGGTCAACGGCGTCACAATGGCTTCCATGTAGGCAATGCCCTGCACACGGTCCGGATGGCGTTGTGCCCACTCGAACCCAAGTGCCGATCCCCAGTCATGAATGACAAACACGACGTTGTTGCCAAGATCGAGTTGGTCCCACAGCGCGTAGAGAAACTCGCGTTGCTCGGAATAGCTGTAGCGGTCGCGCCCGGACGGCTGTAGTTTGTCCGAGTCGCCCATGCCGATCAGGTCGCACGCAATCAATCGCCCCAGACCTTTGCAATGCGGCATGATGTTGCGCCACAAGTACGATGAGGTCGGATTACCATGCTGGAACACGATGGCATCACCTTCGCCTTCGTCGATGTAAGCCATGCGCTCGCCGTTGATTGCGGCATATAGTTTCTCGCCGAAAGGTTTGGCGGAAATTGGCATGTTTGATTCTCCTTTCGGTTCGCTTGAAACGGTTCGCTAAAATCAGTTCGTTGCTACCGGCGTCGTCTTATTCGCCGGTATAGTTCGCCCTTCGCTTGCCGGTAAACGCGGCAATGCCTTCGGCCGCATCACGCGTTGCGGCCATCTCGGCAATGACGCGGGTCTCGCGCTCCATCTGCGATTCGAGCGTGTCGTTCGGCGACGTCATCACCAGCTTCTTGATGCCGGCATAGGCCCGGGTCGGCCCGTTGGCCAGTTCGTTCGCCAGTTTGGTCACGGTATCCATCAACTCGGCGGCCGGCACCACCTGGTTGACCAGTCCCCAGTCCAGCGCTTCCTGCGCCGAGAGTACGCGATTGGTCAGGTACAACTCCATGACGCGGCGGCGTCCGAGCAGCCGCGTGAGAAAGAAAGTGGAACTGCCGTCCGGAGTCAGACCGATGCGGGTATAGGCGCTGGTGAATTTGGCGGTGTCCGCCGCGATCGCCAGGTCGCAGCATGCGGCGAAACTGAGCCCGGCACCAGCCGCCACGCCGTTGACCGCGGCAATCACCGGCGCATGCAGCCACGCCAGGCGGGAAATGCCGACGTGCAGAACGCCTGTCATCTCGCGCACCAACGCCGGCAGGTTACCGGAATGCTCGGCAAACTCGGCGACGTCCCCACCGGCACAGAACGCGCGATCGCCGCTGCCGGTGAGCACGACAGCGCGCACCTTGCGATCGTCGCTGATGCGATTGACGATGTCGTAGAACTCGTGGGTTGCCTGTGCATTGATCGCATTCATCGCGTCCGGCCGGTTAATAGTGATCCACGCGACGCCATCCCGCATTTCAAAACCCATCGCCTTGTATGCCATGCTCTCGCTCCCGCTATTGATTGTGATTGTTGTCAGTTCACTGAAAACCTGTTGTGTAACAGTCGGCCGGTACGCTGCGCTTGATTGCCGCATCGATGCAACCCGTTCTTGTAGAACCAGTTCCTGTAAAAACGCGTCTGACAAAACCGGTATCCGCTGACGCTATTGTATGAGCTAAGCGGCGCGGGCGCATTTCCGGCGCCGCACCGTACAATGACAGCCGGCACAGTAAACAAGTAAGGAGACAAAGCAATGAAAGTTGTCGTGATCGCAACGCGCAAGCAGGATGCCAAACCCGAGGAGTTCGATCCCTATCTCTCAGACGAAGTCAATCACGCCCTGTGCATGATTCGCGACGAAGTGGTGAGGGAAATCTATAGCCGCACCGATGGCAAGGGCGCCATTCTGGTGCTCGAATGCGACGGCGAAGCGCACGCAAAACGCCTGGTCGGCGAGTTGCCGCTGGCCAAAGCCGGCCTGCTGACTTTCGAGATCTACGGCACCAAACCCTATCGCGGCATCGTGGCGCATATCAAATAGACAGGTTATTCACTGGAACCGGGGTCGGGGAGAATCGGATTTCATGGATCTGGTTAGGGTCATTGCGGTACGAACAATTCGCCAGTGTTAATCGGCAGATTGATGCAGGCTGCGCCCGGATTCTGCGAAAATTAATCGTTCTTTGTCTGTCCTGGTGTATCACCAATGGTTTCGTTCGCACGTTGGCCCGCGTTGCTGGTGCTCTCGGGTCTGCTGGTGTTTGCCGGAGATCGG
>JASFUE010000304.1:0-3920 GCA_050050435.1 Burkholderiales bacterium
GATAATCTCATTTACTATTTTTCTTCGCTCGGATTCAAAGCCTACATGGGGCGCACCCTGCATGCCGAACACGGAGAGGTATTGCCGATGACGCTCGATCTCCTCGATGAACAATATCTGATGAGGATCGGTTCGCCCCTGTTGCCCCGCCTGCGTAGCTGGAAACGGACAAAACAGCCAGGTGTGCAGATCCGGCCGGTGTAATCATGCGCGACTGAATCCGGCGCAGGGCGGAGCGACATCTGCATTGACCATTCTCGAGAAAGGCGTACAGTACGTCGTCACGGCACCATAAAAAAAATCATTGCCGGTTATCCAGGGCCAGGAAATACAAAAAACAAGATGGTCACTTGGAAGGGAGGAAACATGAGATCACGTTCAACAGTGATTGTGATTTTGCCGTTGGCCGCGCTGGCGCTTTCCTGCCACGCCGGCCCAATTGCTACGCTGCAGGTAAAGGCGCGGGTTGTTCGTGCCTGTACCGCATACGCCGGTCAGGTGACGGGTTGTTCTGCCGAAACGTTGCGATACCAGTCGACCCTCGCGGGCTCGGCCAATATCGAGACAACGCACGGCGACACTCCCTCCGTTCGATTTATTGGCCCCCAACCCAGAATCGAGGAAACACGGGACTCGCTGAACATCTACTTCTAGATCCAGCCAGCACCGTGAACGGTGTGATGCGGCTCGCTGATGACGCGGCGCCTTATGCACGAGGCCTGCCGCCGTGAAAAAACGGGGTGCGTCAGCATTGCCGCGGCCCAAAACCGCCCAGACCCGGGACCAGGGCGATTTGGCACACCGGGTCAAACACCTGGCACCGCCCGTGGTCGCCTGCCGATGCGGGCAAATCTAGACTTCGTTCATCTGTTCGATGAGTGGAGGGAAACATGCAAGAAACAAACGGCAATATCATCCAGATCAGGGAAGTCAACGGCGTCGAGTCGGTCAAGCGCGATTTGCGCATTCATGTGCGCGAACAGGGGCAACAGCCGATCACCCTGCAACTGACCCCGGGCACGCTGAAACGGCTGGCAAAAATGCTGGAGCCGCTGTTTGACGAGGACTTCGCCTCCCAGAGGGGAAAACGTCTTGTCAAACTGGCGCGCCTGAAAGAAACGTATGGAGCGTGCTTGGTAGCCGAGTTGCTGTCGCGTTACCCCGAGTATGATCTCGACGAACTCGAGCGCGACCTCGGCAATTTCTCCTATAACTAGCCGCGCGGTTTTTCCGCATCGGGCATTCGTAACGCAGCCGTAGCGCCGGCCAACATCGCCGGCAACGGCTGCTTCAACATCACCCGCCCATATCCCGAAGCCGCACCGATAGGTCAATCGCGCCGGGCCCGATGAGCGGGCCCTGTGCTACCGGAACCGCGGGATACACCCCACTCGCTTCACCGTTCTGGCCTGTTTTGCATCGATCATATCCAGGAGCGTTTTTCCTTATTTCATCTGGTGTTAGCGACGCAACTTAACGCGGCGCATAACCTCATGAAATCATTGAATTTGACCACCGGCGAGATCAAGGCGTAGAGTCGGGTTTCAATAATAGAAACATGATCAACACGCTTGCATATAAGGGGGGACGATGTCACGTCCAGACTCGGTCCGTGGCGCTGTGACTGCCGCATTCCGCATCATGGAAGTACGCGCACTGGTGCTGTTGGCATTGATGATTGTTTTGCTGGCAAAGACGCTCTGAGCCAGACACTATCTGGTAAGCAGCAACAACTAGCATCATTCTGGCGCTGGCACACCTTCCAGCAAAGGCGCCAGGATGTGTGACGTCTGGAGCAATGGCATCAAGACAAAAGACGCCAGCAGCGCCGGTGAAAACCCGGTCGCCCCATAATCATGGCGTCTCACTTATAACGCGCTGATCCATCCAGACCACAAATGCGCGTCCGCGTGGTCCGCACAAAAACATCACGGGCGTCTGGCTGTGAACACATTCCGGTGCCGACGCGGCGTCACCGCACGTTCATGTAAAGCGTCCGTGACAGCACGTGCTCATTGCCGGAAACATCGTAGGCGGTAATCCTGAAATAGTAGCGATCTCTGGCAGCAACACCAGCAAGTAGAAATTGGGTGGCTTTGCCAACATTCACACCCTGCCCTTTCGGCTGGAGAGGCGAACCAATCCGGGCGTAGTAGACACGATAACCGGCGACATTCGCTTCGGCCGGCTCTGTCCATTCCACGAGCAGCCCGATCCCACCGCCTTTAACAGCGTCACTCTGGCCCGCGTAATTCGTACCTGAGGACGTGGAGTTGCCGGGTTTAGCTTGGGCATCAGCATCGCTGGAGCCATCACCGGCACTGGATGAGCTTGGCACCAGGACAACCGTTGCCGAACCCGTATCGGGTTCGACCGCCGCCGCTTGCCGGGGCAGCGAACTATTGCCGGCGCCCTGTTTTGAAGCGCCGATTTGCCTTAGTTCGCATTCCTGTGCTGCCGGGCAGGTATCGGAGTATTGCCTTACCCCGTCAGCATCGTGCCAGGTAAACATGGGTTCGGCGTGTAGTGCTGCGATCGTGAACAGGTCCGCCAGCAACGATGCCCCAACGAAACAGCCGGGCAGCATCGCGCGTGTCAAACGGTATGACATCAGGGAGGCTTTCAAAGCGGGCACACACACGTTTCGTCGCAATATGCATACCATCGCCACGAGGACACCCGCACTCCAAAGCCATATCACGCGCCTTGGCCACGGCGACACCACCAGCGCGGCACATTACTTGACCGGTACTGCATTCAGCCATTGATCTGCGGCTTGCCGGCAAGTGGAACAGCAGCCGAGATGCCGGCTTTTTTAATGTCTTTGTCATGCCCGGCTTACCGTTTACTTACGAATAGCCTGACCATGCGATATTCCTCTGAAAAAATGTCACTTGCGCGGTAATTAGTCGCCATATTCCTGCGACTTTTTTCACAGAACTGACTGCATCCAATCGATAGCCTGAGACCACTCGTTACTTACTGGTTCAAGCGAGAGAACTTCCGGTCCGAACCTCTATTGGCTAGCGAAAGGAACTACCATGATGAAATCCTCCAGAATCAGGATCGCTTCTGTTATCTCTGCATTGCTTATTGGTGGGCAAATGATTCCTTCGGCTTCGGCCATCGAAAATGCAGTCGGATGGAAAACGACCAACCCCGGACGAAACGACGTGTTCGATGTGTACGACGCAACTCGCTCCGAGCTTCCGGACTTGAGCGGAACGGTCGACTGGAAAACCAGTAATCCAAATCGTACTGAAGTATTCGATGCGTATTCAGCCACGCGCACGGAAGACCCCGACGCCACCGGCATCGTACGCATTCAAACAACCAACGCTCATCGCAACGACGTCTACGACATCTACAGTAAGTAAGCGTCAAGCATTCTCCCGGGCAGCAACGCTGCCCGGGCCTATTTTCCGTCTTTCATGGCGGCTCGCAGTGCCACTCCTGAACCACGCTGATTACGCCTTCACCAGTCTCGCACCGCTCGAAGCCCCGCAACCGCAGTGCCTGTGGTGAAATCCATACGAGTACCGGTTGATAAAGCTCCGGCAATGGCGAGTCCTGGGACGGCGAATCGCGGTTTGCCACTGTTGCCACTACCACCAGTTCCCCCTTGATTTCCCTGACGAACGTGATCAGGTCCCCGGAAAACGACGGCCGATTGCGCACGGCCCGCCAGGCGAGCCTGCGCCCCCCATGGCGCAGTGGCGATACTTTCAACAACATACCAGCAAGATAGGAATACTGTTTATATTCACAGTATGCCGTATCCGGCAACCAAATGGATGCTGGCGCGCATCAGTTCGCCCTGACGGAGAATCTGGAGCGCCATCACAGCGATGGAAGAGTTTTCACCACGGGGGCTGCTCGGGAATCGAATTGCTTCTCCGATTCCCTCGGCCCTGCGGGCC
>JASFUE010000305.1:0-3919 GCA_050050435.1 Burkholderiales bacterium
AGCATACCGCTTCGGTGCTGGCTTCACTCGGTTACGGCGACGCGCAGATTGGCGAACTCAGAAAGCGCGGCGTTGTGTAGGCGCCATCCGGTGCCGCGTCCTGCCGCCGTATCACGCGGCCGGCGGCGTGCGTTCCGGCAAAGGCCAATCGGGTGCACGCGTACGGGAGGCAGTTGGTATGCTGTCGGCATGATGGGCGTGCAAGCGAGCGGCATCACAACCATGCGGGACTGCAAGCAGTGACGATCAGACAATCGCTGACGCTTGGTGACGGCGTTCGCCCGCGCGAGGTCTGGGCCTGGGCAATGTTCGACTTTGCCAATTCAGGCTATACCACCGTGGTTATCACAGCGGTGTTCAACGCCTACTTCGTGGCCGTCGTGGCACAGGGTGCGGTTTGGGGAACGTTTGCCTGGACGCTGTCCCTGTCGGTTTCATACGGGCTGATCGTGCTCACTGCGCCACTACTCGGCGCTTACGCTGACGTTCATGCGGCCAAGAAGAAGTTGCTGCTGATGACGACCGTTGGCTGTATTGCGGCAACGGCTGCACTGGCTCTGGTCGGACCCGGTGAACTGGCGCTGGGTATTGCTCTGCTGATTATCTCCAACTATTTCTTTGGTACTGGCGAGAACCTGATCGCTGCGTTCCTTCCTGAAATTGCCCGTGGTGAGGCGCTGGGCAAGGTTTCCGGCTGGGGCTGGGGACTGGGTTATATCGGTGGTTTGCTCACGCTGGGATTGTGTCTGGCCTACGTTACCTGGTCGCAGGGCCACGGCCATACTGCGCAGCACTTCGTCCCGGTCACCATGTTGATCACGGCGGCGATATTCCTGATCGCGGCCTTGCCGACCTTCCTGTGGCTCAAGGAGCGGGCCAAACCGCAGCCGTTACCCAGTGGCGGCTATGCCGGTGTATTCGCGCGTACCCTGCATACCGTGCGGCACGCGCGCGAGTACAAGGACCTGATGCGGTTTCTGGTGTGTATCGTGTTCTATCAGGCAGGGGTGCAATCGGTGATTACCCTTGCTGCGATCTATGCCCAGCAGGCGATGGGCTTCGATACCAGCGATACCATCATGCTGATTCTGCTCGTCAACGTAACCGCGAGTCTGGGCGCGCTGGCGTTCGGGCAGGTACAGGACCGGCTCGGACACAAGACCACCATCGCGCTGACCTTGCTGGGTTGGTTGCTCACGATTTTGGTGGCCTGGGCGGCGCAAACCCGCGAGATGTTCTGGATCGCCGCCAATCTTGCCGGGCTGTCACTTGGCGCCAGCCAGTCGGCCGGTCGCGCCCTGGTCGGCTACCTGAGTCCGGCAAGACGTCGCGCCGAATTCTTCGGACTGTGGGGGCTGGCGGTCAAACTGTCCTCGATATTCGGGCCGCTCACCTACGGCGCGGTCACATGGATCAGTGGCGGCGATCACCGGCGCGCGTTGCTCACGGTCGGTCTGTTCTTCGTGGTTGGCTTGATGATTCTGGCGGGAATCAACGTGCAGCGTGGTCATGCCTCGGCCTTGCGCGACGATGCTGCCGCCGAGCAGGCATGAAATCGGCATCATCGACCGGATGCTGACCACCCGGCGGTCTGCGGATGCAGTCCGAGCAAGGAATCAAATCATTGTTTAATAAAGAAATATTGTTGAGCTGGCAAGGCCGGCGTACCGTTTATGCGAGAACCGATTGTGAACGATCAAGGTCGGTGGCAGTTCAGATCGGGCGATATTTGTGAGTAGCCTGCCACAACCGGTCGTCGGCCCGACGGCGACACCACCGGTCGATCCCGCAACGGTGCTGGCGCAAATCAGCGAGCAGCTGCGTCGGGTGCAACGTGAGCCGGGACGCAGACTGGTCGACATGATCGACATGATTGAAGCTGCGGACTGGCGCGGGGCGGAGCTCGTTGGCGAGTTGCAGGTTCAATTTCTGGCGCTGGCTGCCACCAATGAGGCCGATGCGCAGGTCCGCATCTGGGAAGCGGTGTTGGCGTACCTGGCGCAGCTTGCTTCGACCTATATGCTGCTGGTCAGGCTTTTTCAGACCTATAGCCGTGGCTGGGCTGAAGTTGGCGACCGCTTGCCACTGTTGATCGCCCGGGCACTACGGGTGACCGCGCTACGAATGAAATGGATGCGCATGCGTTACCAGCCGGTCGACCGCAAGATATGGAAGACCTTGTCGCAGCTTTGGTCCTATGTTGAGGACAAGCAACTGGCGCGTGCGCGCGTGCTCGTCTATGACGACCGCTCGACAATTCAGCGCGAATTCACCAAACCGTTGATGTTCGCAATGTCCGCGATCGACACGCTGCCATCAGTGGAGATCGACGTGGCCTACCGGCTGATATCGCATCTGGCCGGTCGCTTCGAGGTCCAGCGTTTCCCCGCCAGGGGTTGTCAGTTTTCCCTGGATATCGATCAATGGACCGTGCCGGCGCGTTTCAATCCCGGTGATGCGATTCAGCTGGGCTCGCGTTTCTTTGGCCCCGGGGAAGCCGAGGCAGATATCGAGACGATATCGGCGCAATTGGCCGCAGATGAAATTTCGACCAGGGATGTCAATCTCGAAGGCGTTGCCGATGTGGCCATGGTGATCGACGTGCTCGAGCATCTGCAGCGCCACTGGACCCCGATCCGGCCGGAACGGCGCGAGCCACGCCGCCAGAAGGGCTCGAAAATCTCGATCGTTCTTGGCCATGCGCCGGTACTGCAACGCATTACCGGCGACGACGTCAGTGCATCGCTGGATGGTGAAGAAGTCGAATCGTGGATTCTGGTGAATGAGAGCGAGGCCGGCTATGGCGCCCTGGTCGCGGCCCAGCGCGGTGAAGCGCTGCAAATTGGCCAACTTGTCGGCGCCCGTGCGAAGGGAAGCCGGATGTGGGGAATCGGGGTCATCCGCAGGCTGGCTACCCAGGATTCTGAGCAACGCTACGTTGGCATCGAGTTGCTGGGGCGCGGCGTTCAGGGCGTCAGTCTGAATGACCGCATCAGCGCCAAACCGATTTGTACGGGCTTGTTGTTGCCATCGCATATCGGAGACAGCCTGGGGCTGGGGGAACTCAATCTGCTGTTGCCACGAGGCACATTTTCACCGGACTCGGAAATCGGGATGATCTTTTACGACATGAACTATGTGCTGACGCCGCTGATGGTGCTGGAGACCGGCGAGGACTTCGAGATCGGGCGTTACCGCATCCGCGAGCGCAACTGAAACTGAACGTGGGCGGTGCCTAGAGCATTACCTTGCCGAGCCACGCACCCACATCATCGAGTTCCTGGTCACATACGCTGTGCATCATCGGGTAGCTGTGCCATTCGACGTTGTATCCGGCGTTGATGAGCAGGTCGCGCGACATGATGCCGAGTGCCTCGGGCACTACATTGTCCTGCGAGCCATGGCCCATGAACACGGGCGTTGCCAGATTGGCCTCGGCACGCTCGCGTGAGAGCGTAGCGCTCAGTGGCAGATAGCAGGACAGGGCGAGGATGCCCGCGAGTTTGCGCGGGTAACGCAATCCTGTTTGCAGTGCGATGGCGCCGCCCTGGGAAAATCCGGCCAGAACCACGCGGGAGGGCGGAACGCCGCGATCGCGTTCCTTGTCGACCAGTGCGCTAACCGTATGCTGCGAGGCGCGTATCCCGCGCTCGTCTTCCTGTGCTCGTGTCAATCCGGCGTCGACGATGTCATACCAGGCGCGCATGACGAAACCCCCGTTGATGGTAACGGGCGTCATCGGTGCGTGCGGAAAAATGAACCGTATTCCCAGATTGGGCAAGGCGATTTGTTCAACGACGGGTACGAAATCGTTGCCGTCGGCGCCAAGGCCGTGCAGCCAGATGATCGAATGGCTGGGTGAGGGGCGTGTCTCGATTTCGATCGGCTCGAGGCCGTCTGCGCCAGCGTCAGTTCTCAT
>JASFUE010000306.1:0-3911 GCA_050050435.1 Burkholderiales bacterium
ACTTCCCGGCATCGTCGGCGGTGTGTTGCTGGCCGTCTCGCGCGCCATCGGCGAGACCATGATCGTGGTGATGGCGGCCGGACTCGCTGCCAACCTGACGGCCAACCCGCTGCAAGCCGTCACTACTGTGACCGTTCAGATCGTGACCCTGCTGGTTGGCGATCAGGAGTTTGATTCGCCCAAGACGCTGGCGGCATTTGCACTCGGGCTGGTGCTTTTCGTTGTAACCCTGATACTCAACATCATTGCCCTGTACGTTGTGCGCAAGTACCGGGAACAGTACGAATAGGGCATTATGGAAGGCGCAACATTCCCCACGCGAGGCGGTCGCAAACCGATAGAAATCATCGAGGCGGGCCTGCGCAAGCGCAAGGCCGCGGAGTTCCGCTTCAAGCTCTATGGCGTCGTGGCGATTTTCACGGGCTTGATGTTTCTCGTGATTCTGTTCGCCACGATTGTTGGCAATGCATACACGGCGTTCGTGCAAACCCAGGTCAGGATGGATTTGTACCTCGATCCCCAAGTTCTTGCACCAGGTGGCGAGCGCGATTTTGATACGCTCTCGGGCGCCGATTACGCGCGCGTCGTCAGAAACGGTTTGTTCGCAATGTTCCCTGATGTCGAATCGAGAAGCGACAGGCGGCAACTGAATGAACTGGTCGGGCGTAGTGGCACTTACGAACTTCGTGAACGCGTTCTCAAGAATCCTGATCTGATCGGCAAGACAATCGAAGTCTGGTTGCCGGCCGGTGATGACATCGACATGCTCATGAAGGGCCATATCGAGCGCAGCGGACCGGAAGAATCGCGACGCCTGTCGGATCAGCAACTGCGCTGGATCGACCAGCTGCGCTCCGAAGGCCGGCTGGAAAAACAGTTCAACACGGCTTTCTTCACCAAGGGTGATTCGCGTGAACCGGAGAGTGCCGGCATCTGGGGCGCGGTAGTTGGATCCTTTTACACACTGATTGTGACGCTCGTTCTGTCTTTTCCGCTGGGCGTCGCGGCGGCAGTCTATCTGGAGGAATTCGCGCCACAGAACCGGTGGACCGACATCGTCGAAGTGAATATCAACAACCTGGCAGCTGTGCCGTCGATCGTGTTTGGTTTGCTCGGCCTTGCCGTATTTATCAACTTCTTCGGTCTGCCGCGCTCGGTGCCGCTGGTCGGCGGACTGGTGCTCTCGCTGATGACCTTGCCAACCATCATTATTGCCAGTCGTGCCGCGCTCAAGGCAGTGCCGCCGTCGATACGCGAGGCCGCGCTCGGAATTGGCGCCTCGCCGTTACAGACGGTAAGCTTGCATGTGCTACCGTTAGCCATGCCCGGTATGCTCACGGGCACCATTATTGGCATGGCCCAGGCGCTGGGAGAGACGGCACCCTTGTTGATGATAGGCATGGTCGCATTTATCGTGGATATTCCGCACGGAGTGATGGATCCGGCCACGGTATTGCCGGTCCAGATTTACCTCTGGGCGGATAGCCCCGAGCGGGCGTTCGTTGAACGCACATCCGCTGCGATTCTGGTCTTGCTCGTGTTTCTCATCATTATGAATGCTGCGGCCGTGCTGCTGCGCAAGCGCTTTGAGCGTCGTTGGTGAGAGGCGGAAATGAAACATGGCTGAGGATGAAACCGGAATGAGTGCTGTCACTACACAGAATCCACCAATTGGCGCAGGCGCAGCGGCGGGAGCCGGGCGCCGCAAGACGGTGCCGCGCGAACACCGTGGCACGGTTGGCGACGTGCGGGTCGAGAATCCGCGTATCCGCTGCAATAACGTCAACGTTTATTACGGCGACGCGCATGCCGTGCACGATATCAATATCGACGTTGGTCATAACGAAATTCTGGCGCTGATCGGCCCCTCGGGGTGCGGCAAGACAACGTTCCTGCGCTGCATGAACCGGATGAACGACACGATTCCGGGTTGCCGCGTGGAAGGCCAGATTTTTGTCGATGAGGTAGACATCAACGGCAAGGACATCGACGTCGTGCCATTGCGCGCACGCATGGGCATGGTTTTCCAGAAACCGAACCCGTTCCCGAAAAGCATTTTCGAGAACGTCGCTTTCGGGCCGCGCATCCATGGCCTGGCTGCAAACAACGTCGAACTCGAAGAAATTGTCGTCACCAGCTTGCAGAAGGCCGGTTTGTGGGAAGAGGTCAAGGACCGGCTCGATCAGCCCGGCACCGGCTTGTCCGGTGGTCAACAGCAGCGCCTGTGTATTGCGCGTGCCATCGCGGTCCAGCCAGAGGTCATCCTGATGGACGAACCGTGTTCCGCGCTCGATCCAATCGCCACGGCCACCATCGAAAACCTGATGACGGATCTGAGTTCGAACTATTCAATCTGCATTGTTACCCACTCGATGCAGCAGGCTGCACGTGTATCGAACCGGACCGCATTCTTCCACCTTGGTGATCTCATCGAAGTTGGCGAGACCAATGAGGTATTCATCCGTCCGGGTCATCAGCTGACTGAGGATTACATTACCGGACGCTTCGGCTAATCGGCTGACGCCGTTCCCGGCGCCATATCTTTTCGGATCGCATCGGTCCGGGCTTTTTTTCGTTTCAATCCGGGTCAGGCCAGGCCGGCCCACATGGCAGCGATGCTCGCCGCCACACACCATGCGACGATGATCAGCGGCGAGCGGCGCCAGCCGGCGAGCAACAACAAGGCGACCAGGCCGATTGCGAAATCGGTCGGATTCTTTACCGCCGTGGTAAACACCGGGTCGTAGAACGCCGCCGCAAGCAATCCAACCACCGCAGCATTGGCGCCGGCAATCGCCCGCGCCGCAGCCGGGTGCCCGGAAAAAGTGCGCCAAAGTGGCAGTGCGGCAGATACCAGGAGGAATCCGGGCAGAAAGATCCCCAGCAATGCCACTGCCGCCCCGAACGCGCCGCCGCTGTTACCCGGCAGCTGAGCGCCGAGATAGGCAGCTACTGAAAACAACGGCCCCGGCACGGCTTGAGCTGCGCCGTAGCCCGATAGGAATGCTTGGGGCGAAACCCAACCCGGTGAGACGACTGTCTCCTCGAGCATGGGCAGCACCACATGGCCACCACCGAACACCAGTGCACCGGCGTGATAAAACGCGCCGAACACGGCGGGCCAACTCAAGCTGTTGGCAGGCAGCAGTTGCAACCCGGCGAGCAGGACGGCGAAGACAATCAGTAACACCCAGCCGGTTGTCATTCCGTAACGTACTTTCAGCGTGTTCGCCGCGACCGCTTTTACATCCGTACACAAATACCACCCGGCAGCCGCGCCGAGCGCGATCACGACGAACTGGAACTGCGCCGAGCCGAAAATCAGCACTGCAGCCGCGGCCAATACTGCCAGAGTCTGGCGTCGCGGATCAGGGCACAGCTGGCGGCTCATCGCGAATACCGCATGCGCCACGAATGCCACGGCTACGAGCTTCAGCCCGTGTGTTGCTGCAATACCGGTCTCACCGGAGAGCAGCGGCAGCAATGCCGCAAATCCGAACAGCAACAATGCCGATGGCAAGGTGAATGCCACGAAGGCAGCGATCGCACCCGGCCAGCCGGCGCGCAACAGGCCAACGGCAAAACCGAGTTGGCTGCTGGCAGGGCCTGGAAGAAACTGGCAGATCGCCAGCAACTGCGCGAAGTGACTTTCGTCCAGCCAACGCCGCTTTTCGACAAACTCGATACGAAAGTAGCCGATGTGCGCGACCGGTCCGCCAAACGAGGTCAAGCCCAGCTTCAGAAATGCGAGCAGTACTTCCAGCGCCGAGCCGCTTTCGGTTGAATCTGGTTTGCTATGTGGATTGGGCATCGGCGTGTTCACGCCCTCAGGCGTTCGGCTGCGCCAGGTTGGCAATAATGTAAACCTTGGGCCGTGCTCGTACGCGAGCGCAACGGATAGTTTGATTCGG
>JASFUE010000307.1:0-3908 GCA_050050435.1 Burkholderiales bacterium
TGAAGTTGACCAACCCGCGGTTCGCCGCCTTGTTCGGCGGCGAACCGCGTGCCCCGGATGAGGCGATCTCGCAACGGCACATGGATCTGGCTGCCTCAGTGCAACAGGTTACCGAGGAAGTGATGCTGAAATTGACCGCATCGCTGGCAGCTGAAACCGGTATCAGCAACTTGTGCCTCGCTGGCGGGGTCGCACTCAACTGCGTAGCCAACGGCAAGGTGTTGCGCCAGGGCAGCTTCAAGCGGATCTGGATTCAGCCCGCGGCCGGAGATGCCGGCGGCGCACTAGGGGCAGCACTGTCGGCCTGGTACGGTTTCCTGGACAAACCACGCAGTGCATCGGGTGCGGGTGATCAGATGAAAGGCAGTTATCTCGGTCCCGCATTCGCACAGGATGACATCGAACAGCGCCTTAGCCAGGCGGGTGCGCGATTTGACGTGCTGGATGAAACGCAATTGCTGCAGCAATGTGCATCGGACATGGCCCAGGGAAAAGCATTGGGCTGGTTTCAGGGGCGAATGGAATTCGGACCGAGAGCGCTCGGCGGCCGTTCCATACTAGCTGATCCGCGTTCGGCTTCGATGCAAAAAACGCTCAATCTCAAGGTCAAGCAGCGCGAGTCGTTTCGACCGTTCGCACCATCGGTGCGCCGTGAAAACGTTGCGGACTGGTTTGAACTCGATACCGACAGTCCTTACATGCTGCTGGTGGCCAATGTGAACGAGCGACACCGCGTGGATCCGGGCGAGCAGGCGCCGCTACTCGGCGGACTGGACCAGCTCAAGGCTGTGCGCTCCGATATTCCCGCCGTGACCCATGTGGATTGTTCCGCGCGCATCCAAACGGTCGACGCAACGACCAATCCGCGTTATCACGCATTGCTGGGCCGGTTCAACGAGCTTACGGGCTGCCCGCTACTCGTCAACACCAGTTTCAATGTGCGCGGCGAACCGATCGTATGCACGCCCGAAGATGCATTCCGCTGTTTCATGGCCACGGGAATCGACGTTCTGGCTATCGGGCAGTGTTATCTGCGCAAGGAAGCGCAAATAGTTGATGCGAAGGATTATGTGATCGAGTTTGAGGACGACTGAGGGTTCGTTTGCCGTTTACCAATGAGCGGGTGTGGTGTCAACGCGCATGTCAATCGTCATCCCGGTCGTTGCGCGATCGCGTACGAATTTATTTCCCGAAAAGTTTGCGCGTTTCATGCGCAATGGTCTTGCCGACGTTCTTACCCGCCTTGCCGATTCCCTTGCCAACTTCCTTGCCGGCGTGGCCCGTCTGTTTGCCTGCGCTTTTGGCATCCTTGCCAAACTGCTTGCCTGCTTTCTTTACGCTGTTTTTCCCGTCACGGAACACGTTATCGCTGGCCTGAGCCGTGCAGAATCCACTCGCTGCCATGAGGCAGAAAATGAGGGCGAGAAGATCTGATCGTTTCTTCATAATAATTGGCTCCACCCCTGATGCGAGCGAGAAATATGCCATTTCTCTTTTTGATTGCGGCGCAATGGCGTCGCCTTCGCGGCCATATCGGGCAGGGCAATGACACAAGGCATAGAATGACATTTTGTGGATATTTCATGAACTTGTTGGAGGGGACATGCTGAAAAGAAAAAGTGGTCGATCCGTGCTTGCGTTGTTGCTGTTATGTGGATCGATGTCGTCATACGCAGACAAGTCCTTTCTGCTTAACGGCATCGACACCAAAGTTGATTTCAGCGCGCCGGGCAAGATCCAGTTTGTTGAACCGGGGACTGACCTTGTGAACATCATGGATATCAGTGATCCGGCGCGTCCGCGGACGGTTGCCAATTTGCCGCTGTCGAATTCGCTGTTTGGACCACCGACCAATCTTCAAGTCACGCCAGACGAGAAACTGGCACTGGTTTCCAGCGCCATGAAATGGATTCAGAAAGACGGGGAATGGAAGCCCTCACCGGATGAGCGCCTCTACGTAGTCGACCTGGAAACCGATCCGCCGGCGCTAATTCAAACGCTCAATATCGGGCGCCAGCCTTCGGGCATAGCCATCAGTCCCAATGGCAATCTCGCGCTCGTTGCCAACCGCGCAGACAATTCGGTCAGCGTGCTGGCCATTGACGCAAAGCGGGTCAGCCTGGTCGGGACGGTTCCTGTCGGCGATCAGGTCGCCGCGGTCGCGATTACGCCGGATGGCAAGCGTGCGCTGGTCGTGAAGAATACCGTCAACAAGATCGGTGTGCTCTCCATCCACGGCCGCCAGGTGACCTATCTCGACAAGCTCGACATGCCAGTCGGACAGTTTCCGTACAACATCGATATTTCTCCGGATGGTCGCATTGCGATCGTTGCCCACACGGGCAACGGGGGACTGGCCGATGGTCAGGCGGATGCGCTGGCAGTTATCGACCTCACGTCGAACAAACCACCGCGTGTGGTGAGGTATGTGACAGCAGGTGATGCCCCGGAAGCGTTCGCCATCAGTCCGACAGGCAAAATTGCGGTCGCACTGCTGCTCGGCGGCGATGTGCTATTGCCGCCCGAGCACTGGGCGCATTCGGTCAAAGGCAGCATCGCGGTTTTCCGGATCGACGGCCTTGATCTGAAACTGGTCCAGAAAATTGAAGTCGGCGGCTTGCCCGAGGGCGTCGCGTTTTCTCCGAAAGGTGATTTCATGTACGTGAGCAACTTTGTCGGAAAGGAAGTCGCTGTTTTTTCCGTGGAAGGAGTCAGGGTGCGTGATACCGGCACGCGCGTTTCGTTGCCGGGCCAACCCGGGTCGATGCGCGCACGCGCACGCTGATGGTTTCGCGGATCCCAGTTTAGGCCGCGTGAGCGGCGGAAGGGCGGTTGGCCGATGATGCGTCCAGCCCGCATCAATTGGATTGGGCGCTTACGAGATCGCCATGTAAACGGGATGTTGTTCTACTTCTTGCAGCGCCTGCAAAATAAGGTCGGGATCATTGTCGGCCAGGCGGATGGAATCGGAGAGCATTTGCCGCCACTTCTTTGCCCGCGGTTGCCCGTGATAAAGACCGAGGATGTGGCGGGTGATAGCGCGCAGCGCCGTGCCTTGCGCAACTTCGCGCAGGGCGTAACGCCACATGTGTTGTGCAACTTCGCGACGGCTGACTGGTTGCCGGTCGTTTGCCAGCGCGCTGTCGAGCGCGGCGAGTAAATAGGGGTCGTGATAGGCTGCACGCCCCAACATGACGCCGTCGATGCGCTTGAGGTGTTCGAATGCGCTGTCGATGGTATCAATGCCACCGTTTATAACGAAATTGCATTGCGGAAAGTCGGCTTTTAGCCGGTATACGTAATCATATTTGAGCGGCGGAACCTGCCGGTTGTCTTTTGGTGACAATCCTTTCAGCACCGCATTGCGTGCATGGACGATAAAGGTGGTGCAACCATTGTCAGTCAGTGCCTCGACAAAACGGCGGACAAAATCGTAGTCCTCGATATCATCCACGCCCAGGCGATGCTTGACCGTAACAGGGATCGAAACAGCCTCGCGCATGGCTTTTATACAACTGGCAACAAGTTGCGGTTCCGACATCAGGCACGCACCGAACGCGCCCCTTTGGACGCGCTCTGAAGGACAGCCGCAATTGAGGTTGATCTCGTCGTAGCCCCAGCGCGCGCCAAGCTGCGCGCAGCGAGCCAGCTCATCAGGTTCGCTGCCGCCGAGTTGCAGCGCAACGGGGTGTTCTTCACGGCTGAAATTCAGATGGCGGGCGACATCGCCGTGGATCAGTGCGCCGGTGGTGATCATTTCCGTATAGACCAGCGCTCCCGGCGCCAGCTGACGAAAGAAGTAGCGGCAGTGGCGATCCGACCAATCCATCATCGGTGCGGTGCAAAGTCGATGTGGTGAATACGTCACGGATAGAATCCCGGGTGAATCATCATTATTTCACGCGAAC
>JASFUE010000308.1:0-3879 GCA_050050435.1 Burkholderiales bacterium
TGGAACAGGCGAACGGCAAAACACGAGGCCCGGTGCAGGCGGTGACGACCGACCCGCTTTACCTCGACGTGCATTTGCCGGCGGGTGCCGTATTTGAAACGCCGCTCACGCCGGGTTATAACGCCTTTCTGTATCTGTACGAAGGCGACGCCACGGTGGGACATGATGGTCAGGCGCTCAAGCAGCGCAGCGCCGGGCTGCTCAGCGATGGCGATTCGGTCAAGGTGCAGGCCGGTGAGGAGGAAGCCCGTTTTCTGCTGCTTGCCGGCAAACCGCTGAAAGAGCCGATCGTGCAATACGGCCCCTTCGTGATGAACACACGCGAGGAAATCGAACAAGCAGTCTCCGATTACCAGTCCGGCCGGTTGACGCTGACCAAGGAGCAGGCACAACAGCTCAAGGTGTTTCCCGGGTCCTGAGGCGGTAATCGGACTTTTGCACGCTTAAGGAGAGAGTCATGAAACTGGAGGACCTGAAGACGTTTGCCAACGCCTGGAACGATCACGACATCGAGACGCTGATGTCCTACATGACCGATGACTGCGAGTTCTATCTGGGCAGCGGCAAGAGTGCCAGTGGCGACAGTTTCGAAGGCTATGCGGAAGTGAAAAAGGCCTTTGAAAACGTGTGGATGCAACTGCCCGATGTATCCTTCCGCAATGCCCGACATTTCCTGTCGGGTGACCGGGGCTGTTCGGAGTGGACGCTGGTGGCAACGCATCCGAATGGTTCCAGGATCGAGCTCGACGGCTGCGACCTGTTCACCTTCAAGGGTGACAAGATCAAGGTCAAGAACAGCTATCTGAAATCTCGCAAGTAGATAGCCGATCACACGGAAAACGTCGTGCAGATAAGGTAGCCCGGAGGGAGCGTAGCGTATTCCGGGCTACAAGGTTTCCGGGAAATCAGTCAACCAATCGGTACACGCGCTGCGCCGTATCGTGAAACAGCGCCGCGCGCTCGCTAGCCGAGCAGCCGGCGCTGATGCGCTTGAACGAATTCCACAGCACGCCGTAGGAGACCGACAGTTTCTCTACCGGGAAATTGCTTTCGAACATGCAACGTTCCGCGCCAAAGACCTCCATGCAATAGTGGTAGTAGGGCGCTGTTGCATCGGCTAGTGCCTCGGATGTGGGTGGTGTGTCATGGGTGTGCCAGCCGAATCCGTTCAGTTTCATCGCCAGCCCGCCGAGTTTGACGCATACGTTGTCACAAGTGGCCAGTTCGGCCATATCACGCTTCCATTGCTGAAAGATTTCGTCACGCCTGTTGGCGTACGGGCCGATGCCAAGCACGCCCCCAACATGATCGAGGATGATGCGAGTGCCGGGATAAGCGCGTGCCAGATCGGTCAGCTCGCAAATCTGCGGATGATAGAGCCAGGCATCGAAACTCAGACCCAGATTTTCGAGGAAGGCAAAGCCTTCGCGAAATTTCGTATCGAGCAGCAACTGTGGTGGAGGCCGGGTGTGCGCGTTGCGCACCTGATCGCTGGCGTCCCAGCTGCTGGCGTGGCGGATGCCACGAAAGCGTGCCGGTGCAACGGCGATGTGTGCTTCGAGTACCGGTTGCACGGCACTGCCAAGAGACAGGTCGGCGAAACCGACGATGGCAGCCGCAACCCGTGTGCTTTCCGGGTGGGTAGCGTCAGATTGATCGGCGAGCGCGCTCACGTATTCGGTTTCACCGACCGGCTCGAACGCTTCGGGCCCACTGTCGCGGTAACTGGAGAGACATTCAACGAACACCGATTGACGGATGTTGTGGCCACTGGCGACATCGCCCCGCAGGTCTTCGGCGACGTAACGATTGTCAGGGTAGTCCCACAGGTGATGGTGTGCATCGATAATCGGCAGATCCGGATCGATCGCATCCTCGCGCACTAGCGCGAGCCAGTCCTCTGGGGCAGTCGACATCGAGAGCGAAGTAAAAGTATTGGCGAGCGGGCTTGAGCCGGGTGCGCGCCGATTTCACTAGAACCTGTGCACAGGAAGCGGAGTGTACACGGGAGTACATGAGGGCGAGAGCGAAAGAGGCGCGGCACTGTCGCGCCCGCTCGCAGCGCCCGGCGACTATGATCGCCGGGCCGAACCGCTGAAGGCGGCCGAGCACCGCGTAAGCCTGGATCTAGGCCGCACAGTAGTTTATCGACAACCCGTTAGAGATCGAGGGGTTCGATCCAGTTATGCAACGCCAGCCCGCCGTCGACTGCAACGGTGGTGCCGGTGACATAAGCGGAGAAACGGTCACATAACAACGCGATCGCCATGCCGGCAATGTCATCCGGCGTTCCAAGGCGCCGCAAGCTGGTGCAGCGGGTCAGGCGTTCGAGACCTGCGCCTGCCGCATCGAATCCACCACCGGGGATGGCTCCCGGCGCAATGGCGTTGACGCGAATGCCATGAGGGCCGAATGCCTTGGCGAGCTCCTTCATCATCATCGTCTGTCCCGCTTTGGAAGCGCTGTAGTGGGGCAGGTTACGCGGCGTGTACGCATGCAGCGATGTGATAATGAGTATGCGCCCCTTGACGTTTTGTTCAATCATGCGCCGACCGGCTTCCCGACCCAGAACGAAACCGGCGCGTAAATTCACCGCAAGCATCTGATCCCAGGTCTCGTCGGAAACCGCGAGAAGGTGATCGGCTTCGCGCCGCGGCGGACTGGCGCTGTGAACGAGGATTGATAGGCTGCCCAGATGTGCGGCCGCTTCCTCGAGCAACTGGTTCGGCCCGTCCTGCGTGGCCAGATCAGCGGCAATAAAATGCGCATCGTGACCACCTTTCATGAGTTGTGCCGCGATTTCCTTTCCACCGCCCGCATGCACGTCGGAGAGCACCACGCGTGCACCTTCCCTGGCCAGCGCGTTGGCGACGCCGCGACCGATCCCGGATGCAGCACCGGTGACCAGCGCCGTATCACCTTGCAGTAACGGTTCGCTCATAAGCAGATTGCCTGTGTGCTCATGGCACGCTCAGGCAAACTGGGCTTGCTGGCGGCGTGTCTGCGCATCGCCCCAGGTCTTGTCCCAGTCCTGCCCGAGAAAATCGAGGTCCCGACCGTCACCTTCGAAGAAGCGGTTGGGTAACTGGAACATGCCCAGCAACACAACGCCCTCAGGCCCGGCCCAGGCGTCGTGGCGGCTGCCGGCTGGACGCCATACGAAGTTGCCTGCGGTACAACTGCCTTCACCGCAATCGAGGCTGCCTTCGAAAATCCATGATTGTTCGATTTCGACGTGCTCGTGGTCCGGCAGCTTCACGCCAGGCGCCATTTTCATCAGCATGGTGAGCAACCCGGAGGATTTATCCACCAGCAATGTTTTTGTTTCTATGCCTTCAAAACGGGACTTCTGCCACGGCATTGATGCGACGTCTACGAAACGTGATGCCATTGCAGGCAGCTTCGCATGTTCGCCGACACCTGGAGTGATTGCGCTCATATCGATCCTCCTCTGAAAATTCAAATGTCAACGCTGCAGTTACGGGAAATCATGCAGCAACGCCGAGCTGGCGCGCTAGATCGGGGAAATCCTTCGCAACATAATCGTGATGCGGGGTAGGTTCCGGACTCGGCGGCGGTTCGTTTCCCCATTCGGCGGGGCGATGCACAAATGCAGTCTTGAAGCCGCATTTCTTTGCCGCATCGAGATCAAAATTGTGACACGCGACCATGCAGCACTCCGACGGATCGAACTGAAGGAATTTCGCACAGGTGAGGTAGGACTCGGGAAGCACCTTGTACTTGCCGATGGCCTCGCAGGAAATCACCGCGTCCCAGCTCAACCCGTTGGCGCGTGCGTTGTCGATAATGATTCGGAAACTGAGCAGCGTGAACGAGACACAGATGTATCGCTCCCTGAGCTTTGGCAGCACCGCCGGA
>JASFUE010000309.1:0-3820 GCA_050050435.1 Burkholderiales bacterium
ATATGGAAGGGTGGCAGAGTGGTCGACAACACGGCCGCGTGAGCGGACTTGTTGCGGCGTAGACTCACATGGCCGAATGCCATGTTATGTCGGAGGCAATGCACCGGTCTTGGACGACGCGCAGCTTCGTCCAGTGAAGGCTCACCTGCCACAGGCAGGTTATGCCGGAGCTAAAACCGGCAGGGTTAAAGTTGCACGATATGGAAGGGTGGCAGAGTGGTCGAATGCACCGGTCTTGAAAACCGGCAGAGGCGCGAGTCTCTCGTGGGTTCGAATCCCACCCCTTCCGCCAACAAAAATGCCCCCTGCATAGGGGGCTTTTTTGTTGGCGATGCGGGTGTGTGGACGACCCCACTGGTTCAGTGGGATTTGGGAGTATTGAAAATTGTTTCACAATCCGCAATTTCTCAGTTCTCTTTCGCGGCAACTGGCAATGTTTACTGCGAGTGCAGTAACCTGATCAAATGAGCACAGACGCCAGGACAGGCCGAAAACTTTCCGTAATAGACCACGACCGCGAGGCCGCCGGTTTGACCTATGTCTATCCGGTGGTGTCACGCCGTGCTGGTGGCGTCTCGGTTGGGGTCAACCTCAACGTTAACAACGCTTGCAACTGGAAATGCATTTATTGCCAGGTTCCGGGCTTGCAGCGCGGCGCGGCACCACCGGTTGACTTGCAGCGCTTGCGCACGGAGTTGATACAGTTCCTCGGTGAGGTCATTGACGGCGATTTCATGCAGCGCTGTGTGCCGGAAGGCGCGCGCCGGCTCAATGACATCGCGCTGTCGGGCAACGGTGAGCCCACCAGTGCGCCCGGATTCGCCTCCGTTGTCGATGTCATCGGCGAGGTCCGTAGTGCCGTCGGCATTGCTCAGGAGGTGAAGACGATCCTGATCACCAATGGCAGCCTGATGCATCAGATCAAGGTACGCGAAGGCGTGCGAAAACTGCGCGCGCTGAACGGGGAAGTGTGGTTCAAGCTCGACAGTGCGACGCGCGAGGGAATGCGTCTGATGAATGGCACGAGTGCCGGTGCGAGTCGTGTTGCCGGCAATATCGCCGTTGCAGCAGAGGCCTGTCCGACGTGGGTCCAGACCTGTGTGCTGGCGATTGATGGCAAGCCGCCGGCCGCGTCGGAGCAGGAAGCCTACCTGGCTTTCATTGACGAGCGTTTGCGCGCAGGTGTCCCACTACGTGGGGTGCTGTTATACGGTCTGGCGCGTCAGTCGCACCAGCCCGAAGCCGACCGACTGTCCCGCTTGCCGGCCGCCTGGCTGGATGCTTTCGCCGACCGGATTCGGGCGCTCAATCTCGAGGTCAAGGTCACGCCCTGACCCCGGTACACGGCACGATCAGTTCGTGCGGCGATGGGGCTGGCGGTGGCTCATGTGGCGGGCCGCCGAGGCCTTCAGGCGCTTGAACAATGCCGGCTGGGACTTCTTCAGGTAGCGCAATACCAGCAAGTCGTTTCTGGTCACATTTCGCAGATTCAGCTGATCAACGTGCACCAGCTGCAGCAGCTCGCGAACAGGCTTGGGCATTTCGCGACCACTTTCGTAGCGGGAGCCGCCGCTTTGGGTGACACCAATCTGGCCCCAGAATTCCTGCTGATTCATTCCCAGGCGCTCTCTGATCGCCCGTGGGTTGGATATACGTTGTGCTCGAGTCATTTAACCTTCCAATCATTGACTTCGGTTAAACAGTCACCAGCATATGCCGGTGGGTTTTGCATCTTTGAGCGATGCGGCTGGTCAAAAGTTCCACGCGGATCTAATGACAACGTGATCTAACGAGCTCAACAGGGAAACGTTGACAGTTCGCTGACCCGGGTAATCAGCGAACTGCATCAAGGGAAGTGCTGGACAGGCGCGAGGCGGCCTGGTTGCCGCGAGGCGTACGTCGCGGGTGGAGGTTTCGCTTTGTTTGTCGTTATTTAGCGACCCTTATTTAGCAACCTGGCGCTCGCGCATTTCGTCCAGGGTCTTGCAGTCGATGCACAGCGTCGCCGTCGGCCGCGCTTCGAGACGCTTCAGGCCGATTTCGATGCCGCAGCTCTCGCAGTAGCCATATTCGCCAGCATCGATTTTCGCGATGGTTTCGTCGATCTTCTTGATCAACTTGCGTTCACGGTCCCGGTTACGAAGCTCGAGAGAAATATCCGATTCCTGACTTGCCCGGTCGTTGGGGTCGGCAAATACGGTTGCCTCGTCCTGCATTGTGTGAACGGTCCGGTCGATATCCTCGCTGAGCTCCTCCTTGAGCTGGGTGAGTATTTTCTTGAAATGCGTTTGCTGCTTTGCGCTCATGTAAGCCTCGCCCTTTTTGGGCGTGTAGGGCTTGAACGAGGTACGTAGACTTGAAGCCATATTGGTTACCCGGATCCAAAAAAGGCGCTTTAATATCAGAAAACAGCGTCCGATGCAATTCGGGTGCCATGTTGCCGCACTTCGGCCGCCGGCTCGCGTTGACCGCTACCCCGCTTAAAGCGTATAGTCCTGCGCCTCCGGGGTGTAACGCAGCCTGGTAGCGTGCCTGCTTTGGGAGCAGGATGTCGGGAGTTCGAATCTCTCCACCCCGACCAGGTTCTGGCGGTGCAGTCACGAGTTGTGCCCGTAGCTCAACTGGATAGAGCACCAGCCTTCTAAGCTGGGGGTTACAGGTTCGAGTCCTGTCGGGCATGCCAAGGTATGATCGTGGTTGTGCACGGCGCGATGTTTTCGGTGGTGGACGTAGCTCAGTTGGTAGAGTCCCGGATTGTGATTCCGGTTGTCGTGGGTTCGAGCCCCATCGTCCACCCCATTCTTCCTTTTCGTTCAAATTCCGCACGGTTGCCTGCCCGATGATTTCCCTGCGTGAAGTCACCCTGCGGCGTGGCGCCAAAGTCCTGTTCGAGCGCGCCAGCCTCAATTTCTACCGTGGCCAGAAAATCGGCATCACCGGGGCCAATGGCAGCGGCAAGAGCAGTCTGTTTGCACTGATCCGGGGCGACCTGCATGCCGATACGGGCGATTTCGACATGCAGCCGGGGTTGGTACTCGGAGAGGTCGCACAGGCGCTGCCTGCTGGCTCGAGGCCCGCCATCGAGCACGTCATCGATGGTGACCGCGAACTGCGATCGATCGAGGCGCAGTTGCAGGAAGCTGAAGCGGCTGTGGACGCTGTCCGCCTGGGAGAGCTGCATGACAGAATGGCCTCGATTGGTGGCTACGCGGCACGCGGACGTGCGGCACGGCTGATGAGCGGTCTGGGATTCAGCGAGGGGGATCTCGAGCGTCCGATCGATGCGTTTTCCGGAGGCTGGAAAGTGCGGCTGAACCTTGCACGCGCGCTCATGTGCCGCTCCGATCTGTTGCTGCTCGACGAGCCAACCAATCACCTGGACCTGGACGCTATCGTTTGGATGGAGAGCTGGTTGCGTGGTTACCCGGGCACCTTGTTGCTGATTTCGCACGACCGCGAGTTCCTCGACAACTGCGTGGACAACATCTGCCACATCGAAGGGCAGGGCTTACGCAGCTACGCGGGGAATTACTCGGCGTTTGAACGTCAACGTGCCTTGCAGTTGTCGCAACAGCAGTCGATGTATGAAAAGCAGCAGCGCGAGATTGCGCGCCTGCGTGGGTTCGTCGAACGGTTCCGCGCCAAGGCAACCAAGGCGCGCCAGGCCCAGAGCCGCCTGAAGCAGCTTGGCAGGTTCGACGAAGTGATGCCGGCACACGTCAATTCGCCATTCAGCTTTTCGTTTCGAAATGCCGATGTGCATCCGGACCCGGCGCTGGTACTGGACGATGTGGCCGCGGGTTACGATGGCGACATCGTA
>JASFUE010000310.1:0-3801 GCA_050050435.1 Burkholderiales bacterium
ACTATTCCGTGTTTCGCATTGCATTGAGCCCGGGGGCAGCGAAATCAGACCGTCTCCGATACGACCCGGGGTGCGCCTTCTCGGCGCTCGACAAACTCGACCACCGAACTCGACTCAAGCTTCTTCAGTTGTTTCTCCACCAGATCGTGCAGCGTGACCGAACCCAGATACTCGAAGATGTGACGGTTCAGATCGGTCCACAGATCGTGGGTAATGCATTTGTGGTCGTCATGGCAGTTTTCCTTGCCGCCGCACTGGGTCGCATCGATTGGCTCGTCCACCGCGAGAATGATTTCCCCCACGGACAGTTCACGCGTCGGCCGGGTCAGCCGGTAGCCACCACCGGGGCCGCGCACACTGGAAACGAGTTCCCTGCGCCTGAGCTTTCCGAATAACTGCTCCAGATAGGAAAGCGAGATTTTCTGCCGCTCGCTGATATCCCCCAGCGTGACCGGACGCTCACCTCCGCTCATCGCCAGGTCAACCATCGCCGTTACGGCGAACCGCCCCTTCGTTGTCAGTCGCATACGCTGCCTCGCTGAACATGTTGATTCAAGTGACTAAAAACCCTGGAATTCAATACCAGAGTGAGATTGTCGAGTATAGTATTGTCCGACTGATTTAGTCAACAATCCGGTTCAGATAATCCGGATCGAATTTGTCCGCAGTGGCCCGTTCGTCTTCGACTTTGACGCCAAGTTTCTCCAGTTCTTCAAGGATATAGGCGATGCAGCCATCGATATGCGCAGTATGATCGACCAACCCGTGGATGGCCTTGACCACCGGGTCGTTCATATCCGCACTGATGGCATAGGCGGAAAATCCCATGCGCTCGGCAGCCTGTTCGCGCACTATTTTCGATTGCTCATCGAGGATGCGCGCGGGGATGCCAACGGCGGTCGCACCTTGCGGCACGTCCTTCACCACCACCGCGTTTGAACCGATGCGCGCACCGTCCCCTACCGCGATCGGCCCAAGCACCTTGGCGCCGGCCCCGATGACCACATGGTTACCCAGTGTCGGGTGCCGCTTGCCCTTGTTCCAGGACGTACCACCGAGCGTAACTCCATGATAAAGCGTGCAATCATCGCCAATGACCGAGGTCTCGCCAATGACCACGCCCATGCCGTGATCGATGAAAAAGCGCCGCCCGATGGTGGCGCCCGGGTGGATCTCGATGCCGGTGAACCAGCGCGCAAACGACGACAGCCAGCGAGCCAACCAGTTCAGGCGCACTCGCCACAGCCGGCTCGCAATCCGATGAAACACCATCGCATGGAAGCCCGGGTAACAGGTCACCACTTCCCACACCGAACGAGCGGCCGGGTCCCTGTCAAAGACCACATTGATATCTTCACGCAGTTGTTCAAGCATGTCGGACCCCTTGCGCTGCTACCGAAAAACCGGCAATTCTACTGACCTTTATCCTGCATTGCGCTGAGGATGCCTCGCAGGATGTTCACTTCTTCCCTTTCCAGGCGCGCACGCGCAAAAAGACGGCGCATGCGCTGCATCAGCCTTCCCGGTTGATCCGGATCGAGAAACTGTGTCTGGTACATGACCTGTTCCAGATGTTCGTAGAAACGCTCGACTTCATCATGCGTTGCCACATTGAGTGCAGCCTTCGCCGTGGCAGCGCCCGGTTCAGCCGAAGGCGCGCGTGCTGCCATCAGCAATTCATAGGCGAACACCTGGACCGCCTGCGCCAGATTCAGCGAGGAATATGCCGTACTGGTCGGAATCGTTGCAATCAGTCCGCACTTGTTGACTTCAGCAATGGTCAGCCCGGTGCGTTCCGTCCCGAACACGATGGCCACGTCGGCCTGCGCGGCCTCATCGACCAGCTGCCGGCTTGCTTCGCGGCACGACACCACCTGATGACTGAGATCGCGCCCGCGCGCAGTCGCTGCAACAGCCATTACCGTCCCCTCCAGCGCTGCATCGAGCGAATCTACGACGATGGCCTGATCGAGAACGTCGTGCGCACCGGAAGCCATTGCTGTCGCATCCGGATGCGGAAACTGCCCCGGACTGACCAGATAAAGGCCTGACAACCCCATTGTTTTCATGGCGCGCGCGGCCGCTCCGATATTGCCGGGATGGCTGGTATGCGAGAGCACGATGCGTATTCTGCCCAGACTGGCTGGCTCAGCGGACATCGGCACTGTTCGGGTAGAAACTCGGCATACAGGCAATGCGCTGTCGCAAACACCGGCAAAACGCCGTGTCCCGGAGACACAATTCAATGCAGGCAGTATTCATCTTAGAATTGCGACTTTGCTCTTTTACAGCTCCAGTCACCACCAGGTAACAGTCCATGCACCCGATGCTGAATTTCGCGGTGAAAGCCGCTCGTCGCGCCGGCGCCATTATCAATCGGGCGTCTGACAGTCTTGAAACCCTCACCGTACAACACAAGAGTCTCAACGACCTCGTGTCCGAAGTCGATCGTGCCGCAGAAGAAGCGATCATCGACACCATCAAGAGCACCTACCCCGACCATGCGATCTTAGCAGAGGAAAGCGGTGCTTCAGGCAAGTCCGAGTATCAGTGGATCATCGATCCGCTCGACGGAACCACCAACTTTCTGCACGGCTTCCCGGTATACGCAGTATCCATCGGCCTTGCCCACAAGGGCCAGATGCAGCACGCAGTAGTCTATGACCCGACACGCAATGACCTGTACACCGCCTCGCGCGGTGCCGGCGCCTACCTTAATGACAAACGGCTGCGGGTATCCAGACGCGACAAACTCATCGACTCGCTGGTCGGCACCGGCTTTCCGTTTCGCATGAATGACGACATCGATGCCTATACCGCGATGTTCAAGGAACTGACCCTGAAAACGGCCGGCATCCGCCGCCCCGGCGCCGCCGCGCTTGATCTGGCCAGCGTCGCTGCCGGGCGGCTCGATGGTTTCTGGGAGATCGGACTCTCTCCGTGGGACATGGCAGCCGGTACCTTGCTGATTACCGAAGCCGGCGGCCTTGTTGGCGATCTGCAGGGCGAACCCAATTACATGCAAAGCGGGCGCATCGTCGCCGGCAATCCGAAAATTTTTGTACAGTTGCTGCAGGCTATCGGCCCGCACATTTCCGCGAGCATGCGCGACTGAATCGCGCAAAAAAACAGTTTTCACGATAATGAACAGCCCGGCAGACAAGGTGGCATCCGGCAACGCCAAAGCATCCGGCCAGCACACGCCGATGATGCAGCAGTATCTGCGCATCAAGGCCGAGCACGCCGACAAGCTGCTGTTCTATCGCATGGGCGATTTCTACGAACTGTTTCATGAAGATGCCGAGCGTGCCGCACGCCTGCTCGACATCACGCTGACATCGCGCGGCTCTTCGGCAGGTGCGCCCATCCGCATGGCGGGTGTTCCATACCATGCAGCCGAACAGTATCTGGCGAAGCTGGTTCGCATGGGCGAGTCGGTTGCAATCTGTGAGCAGGTCGGCGATCCGGCCGCCTCGAAAGGCCCGGTCGAACGCAAGGTTACGCGCATCGTCACGCCGGGCACGCTCACCGACACCGCCTTGCTCGATGACAAGCGCGACAACGTACTGGTTGCCATTTTTCACATCGGCGACACACTCGGCCTGGCGTGGCTATCGCTGGCGAGCGGCCAGTTCCGCGTCAAGGAATGCGCACTTTCCGAACTTGCCGCCGAGTTGCTGCGACTGGCACCAGCCGAAGTCCTGATTGCCGATGGCAGCACGCTGGAATTGCCGGAGAACCTGAAAGCACCGCGCAAACAATTGCCCGACTGGCATTTCGACCAGGAATCCGCGGTGCGCG
>JASFUE010000311.1:0-3798 GCA_050050435.1 Burkholderiales bacterium
TAAGCTGAAAATGCGTTTAATTTTCATGGTCGCCTCCATTCAAGACTGCAACTTCGTATCCGGTGCCCGCGAACGGGCCCATCGATTGACTGACTTTGCCCACATGAGTTGCACGAAACCGGCAACGCCGCGCGGCGCAAGAAACACAAAAGCCAGCAGAAACACCCCGTATACGGCCCACGGGGCAGCTTTGGAAATCTGGTCTGCAATATTCGGGACGAACTGAATGAACAGCGCGCCATAAATCACTCCACTGATCGAGGCCAGCCCGCCGATCACAATGCCGATCAAAAAGCTGATTGAAACCAGCGCCACGAAGGTATCCGGTGCCACGAACTGGATCACGATTGCCCCCAGCGCCCCACCGATGCCGGCATACAGGGCACTGACGCCAAAGGTCAGGGTCTTGACCGCGGCAACGTTGATTCCCATGGCTTCGGCCGCGATGGGTTGGTCGCGTATCGCCACCATGGCACGGCCGACGCGGCCACGCAACAGGTTCCAAGCCAGCCAGAACATGATCAGCGCAACGATCAGCGTGAACAGATAGAGCCATTGATCCTGGCTGATAGTCAGTCCGAACGGCGCGTGCGGCTTGAGAATGACGATGCCCTGCACGCCACCGGTCCACTCTTCCAGGCCCTTGTACTTGAGAATCTGCGGCATCGATATACCCAGTGCGAACGTCGCCAGAGCCAGGTAATGTCCGTGCAGTCGCAAGGCCGGCAGGCCGAACAGGAAGCCGGCGACGAAACAGACCGCCCCGGCGGCCGGAATAGTGGACCAGTATGGCAAGCCGAAGCGGTCCATCATGATCGCCGCGACATAGGCGCCGATTGCGTAAAAAGCACCATGCCCCAGGGAAATCTGCCCGTTAAACCCGGTGAGCATGTTCAGGCCGAGCAAGACGATGGCATACACCAGTACCAGGTTGAACTGGAATATCCGGTAACTGCCAATCACAAACGGCAGCGCAAAGGCGATGATCACTGCCAGCCCGATAATGATCAGGCGGGTCTTGTTGATATACATGCCGCCCATCACACCCTCGTCACGAAAGAACGGCCGAACAGGCCGGTGGGTTTGAATATCAGCACGCCAATAATGACGACCAGCGCAACCGTCAGTTTGAGTTCGGTGCCGACAACATAGGCACCCATCAGATTCTCGAGCACACCCACAACCAGTCCACCAACGACTGCGCCGAAGGGATTGTCAATGCCGCCCATCAATGCAGCGGCGATGGCATACAGCAAAATGCCGGACATCATGTTGGGATCAAGATAAACAAGCGGGGCGACCATCATCCCGGCAATCGAGCCGATCGCCGCGGCCAGCCCCCAGCCCAACGCCAGCATCCAGCCCACGCGTATGCCAACCAGCCGGCTGGAAACCGCGTTCTCTGCGGTTGCGCGCATCGCCAGGCCCAACGATGTGTAACGGAAAAACAGGAACAGGGTGAACAGTACAAACAGCGTGACCGCAACCACGCCAACTTCGTGCGTAGAGACATAGGGTCCAAACAGCGGCTGCTCCGGAAACGGGCTGGGAAAGACCTTGATGGTGTAGGAAAAGATCCACCCGGTGACACTGTTCAGTATCACCAGCAAGGCGATGAATACCACGACAACCGTCAACACCGGCGCATCTGCCACGCGCCGCACGATCGCACGCTCGATGGCCATGCCGATGAAAAACGACGCAACTACCGTCAATATGAATGCAGCCCAATAGGGAAAACCCGCATTGATCATTGCCCATGCCAGATAAGTCGAGAACATCGCCATTTCGCCCTGGGCGAAATTGATGTGATGCGTCGACTGGTAGATCATGACCAGCGCGAGCGCCAGGCTGGCGTAGATGGCGCCATTGGCCAGACCTGAAAATACCTGATGCAGAAACGCTTCCATAATCAGTAACCGACCGGCTTTCTAATATCCGAGATAAGATCGGCGCACCGACTCTGCTTCACGCAGTTCGTCAGCGGGGCCCGACATGACGACTTTTCCAGTTTCCAGCAGGTAAGCCATGTCCGCCAGCTCGAGCGCCAGGCTCGCGTTCTGCTCAACCAGCAGGATGGCCACTTTCTGCGTCTCGTTGATGGTGCGCATGATGCGGAAAATATCCTGCACCACCAGCGGCGCCAGGCCGAATGAAGGCTCGTCAAGCAACAGCAATCGCGGCCGCAACATCAGTGCACGCGAAATTGCCAGCATCTGCTGCTCACCGCCGGACAAGGTGCCCGCCTGCTGATGGCGGCGCTCCTTCAGGCGCGGAAAATATTCGTAGACGCGTTCGAAATCCTCGGCAACACCTGCCTTGTCCCGACGCGTCATGGCACCGACACGCAGATTCTCTTCTGTGGTCAGATTCAGAAACGTGCCGCGTCCGTCGGGCACGTGGCCGATGCCCTGGCGCACAATCGATTCGGTTGCCCGCCCGTTAATGACATCGCCTGCGAACTGAATCTTGCCGTCCGACATTCTGAGCATTCCGCACAACGCGCGCAGTACACTCGTTTTACCGGCACCGTTGGCGCCAAGGATGGTGGTGATACCGCCATCCTGTACCAGAAACGAAACGCCATGCAAAACGTCAGTCGGGCCGTAACCGCCGGTGAGGTTTTCCACGTCAAGCAGCGCCATCAATCGGCCTTTCCTAGATAGGCGCTGATGACCTGCGCGTCCTGACGCACTTCATCGGGTGTGCCGTCAGCAATCTTGCGGCCGAAATCGAGCACCACCACACGATCGGAGACGCGCATCACCAGGTTCATGTGATGCTCGACCAGCAATACCGTCAGCGAAAGCTCCTCATGGATGCGCTGAACAAGATTGATAAAAGTCTCGACCTCGCTGTGATTGAGTCCCGCCGCTGGCTCGTCGAGCAATAACAATCGGGGTTGCGCGGCCAGGGCGCGCCCGAGTTCAACTCGCTTCTGCGTGCCAAACGGCAGATCACCGGCCGCCAAATCGGCCACCGGTCCCAGTTCCAGCAGTTCGATCAGTCTGGCCGCGTGTTGCGCGACCCGCGGCTCCTCGCGGCGTACCAGCGGAAGCCGCAGGGCATTGGCAATGAAACCGCCGCGACTGCGGCAATGCGCACCGACCATGATGTTGTCGCGTACACTCATGGTCCGGAACAAAGCCAGGTTCTGGAAGGTTCGGCCGATGCCCAGTTCGGCAATGCGGTGGCGCTGTACGCCGGCAAGTTGGATACCGTCGAACCCGATCGAACCCTCCTGCCAGTCGTACAGGCGCGACAGACAGTTGAACAGGGTCGTCTTGCCGGCGCCATTGGGACCGATCAGCCCGGCAATCTCGCCACCATGGACTTCGAAAGAAACGCCGTCCAGCGCGACGATGCCACCAAACCGCACGGTGATATCCGACACGCGCAACAAAACGGATTCGGGTTGCTGCACTGCGCTCGCTGCAGAACTTGTCGCCGTGCCGGCCGCGGTCATGATTGGTTCACATCCGTCGGGTGCGCATTCACAACGGCGCGCCTGCGGATTACCTCCTCATTGTATGTTTGTTGTTGTCCTGCCGACGTTGATACTGACACGATCGGCGCCACCGGTAAAGGCGCTTGCGCCTTTCGACCATCCTGCCCCTTCGGCGCATCCAGTCCTAGAACGCGCCGCCGCGGGCACTGTGGCCGCCATCGACATTGATCACGATACCGCTGAGATAGGACGCCTTGTCAGACGCCACGAACACAGCGACATTCGCAACCTCGTCAACCGTTGCCGGGCGGCCGTAAGGCAAACCGCCCACAAACTCGCGCCAGCGACCG
>JASFUE010000312.1:0-3787 GCA_050050435.1 Burkholderiales bacterium
CTTCGAAGCGGGCAACGCGCTCGAGTGCGGCTTCCAGCATGGCTCGGCTGCGAGCGGTGGTGGTGCTCAGAAACGCGTGGATTTGCGCGTCTTCGGGACTCTTGTTCTCGCACTCGCGGCTGTAAGTCTCAAACGCCGCCAGGCTGTTGATCAGGTCTACCAGGTGATGCGGGCATTCGCAGCTGATAATCGGTGAGCGTGCCGAGATGCGCGCCAACTGTGCCGCCGTAAAACGGCGCTCGGGAGGCTGTTCACTGGTCGTGGGTTCGGTTCCGGTCGTCGTGCTGCCAGCACGCTGGCTGGCGCTGCGCACAGCGCTTACGACGTCGGCGAGCGCAACCGGTGCACGCAGGGAGATCACCCCGGCGCCGGCGAGGTCCTGCAAGGCTGCGCGTGCGGCGAAGCCGTAAATCACCACGGCATGATTCGCACCGGTCGCGGCTAGCAGACTTCCGATCTTGCTGAGCGTGTCTGCCTGCACGCTGTCGAACTCGACTACGAGCACATCGGGAAAAAGCCCTGGCGTGTGTTTCTTGAGAGCCTGCTCGTCATCGAAAGCTCCCACAATTTCAATGCGTTGACCGATACTTACATGCTCTCCCGATGTCAGCCTTTCGGGTAGCGTACTCCCGAGCAGGACCACGCGAGGTGGTCGCGAGTCGCGGCGGCCGGGCCGTACCAGGTATCCTGACGCGGTTTCCAGCCTGTTTCTGAGCTGTTCGATTGTCATCGGTGCGACCGAGCTGATCTGGTGGCCGGCATCGACCAGGGTCTTGATCAACGCCAGGCGCCTGACGTCGTCTTCGCTGTAGACACGCATCCTGCCCTCCGAGCGGCCGGGCTTGACCAAGCCGTAGCGTCTTTCCCAGATGCGCAGCGTCGTCGGCCGGATCCCGGTCATCTTTGACACCACCCCAATGGAGTAACCGGCCTGGCTGCTATTGGTTTGCGTTGTCGTCATATGTTGGATCTACCGTAGATTTTGATCGGACCAACTATCTAGACAAATCTTACACGCTCCAAGGCTTAAATTCTATACATAGTATGTACAAATGCCTTGGTGGAGTATATCAGCGAGGAATCTTTTTCGGGGAGGTCGGGGTCTGGCTCGATCAGCGCCCGTGCTGGCTCGGTGGTGTCTGTAGCCCGCTGGCGTTCAACCTGCGCCCGCCCCTGCTATTTTCTCCCGGTAAAGAATGCCGGTACCCGTCGTGGCGCCTCACGCCAAAGGGAACGCCCGCGCCCGTTGCTGGCCATTGATTTGCTACAGAAACCGACGCAGCACCTTCAAATCCGGCCGGTACGGGAACTATTGTGTTCTTCATTGCCATTGTCATCATGCTTGCGTTCTACATGATATGGGCGCGCTCCTCGCGACGCGCCCATATCACTAATTACGCTTTTCCCGAGGGTCTGCGCAGTAAGTTCCGCGAAGCCCATCCGGAACTCACGCCGGGGCAGCAGAGGCAGGTATTCGAAGGGCTGCGCCAGTGGTTCATGATCTGTAACCGCGCAGGCGACCGCTTTGTGTCCATGCCTTCGCAGGTGGTCGATGAAGCCTGGCACACTTTCATCCTGTTCACGCGAAATTACGAGCAGTTCTGCCGCAAGGCCTTTGGCCGCTTCCTGCATCACACGCCCGCCGAAGCCATCGACAACCAAACGACTGCCGGCGACGGCATCAGGCGCGCCTGGCGTATTGCATGCCAGATGGAAAATATCGATCCGCGGGCGCCGCGGCATCTGCCCATGTTGTTTGCCATGGATGCGGCACTGGCTGTGCCCGGCGGCTTTCACTATGAGCTTGACTGCAAACCGGGCGGCAACACCTATTGCGCTGGCGGGATTGGCTGTTCAAGTGGCTGTGGCAGTGGTGAGAATGCTGTCGGAACTGACAGTGGCTGCGGAGGCGATTGCGGTGGTGACTGAAGTGGCAACCTTATTGGCACGCGCATGATCGCGGTGTCAGCCGGTTGTAAAAGATTTTCTTGCTGATAACCGTCTTCGCGCAAATAGCGACGTTCGGAACCACGCCAGCTAACTTTATTGCCGGCCGAGGCGATGCCGTTTCCGTTTCAAACAAAGCCGGCGTGGGCTGTTAGCATACCGGCCATGGAAAGCTCAGCCAGAACCACAGTCCCGGGTGAAAGCAATTACGGCCGGCCATCCGAAGGCTGGCGGCTTCGCATGTACATCATCATTTTCGAGGCTGATACGCGGCTCGGGCGGTTGTTTGACCTCAGCCTGATCTGGGTCATTCTCGCCAGTGTCACGGTAGTCCTGCTCGACAGCATGGGGAGCGTGCACGCGCGCCACGCCGGCGTGCTTCACTGGCTGGAGTGGGGTTTTACCTTCATATTCACCGTCGAGTACATCTGCCGGTTGCTCTGCGTACGTCATCCACTTCGTTATGCGCGCAGCTTCTACGGCATTATCGACTTGCTGGCCGTGCTGCCCACGTATCTGACTTTTCTGGTACCGGGTGTGCATGCGCTGATCGATGTGCGTGTGTTGCGCCTGCTGCGCCTGTTCAGGTTGCTCAAGCTCACCCATTACGTTCTTGAATACGGGGCGCTGGCGCGCGCCGTTTCCGCATCCCGCCACAAAATATTCGTGTTCATCTCCTTCGTGCTGATGGTGGTGCTGATCATGGGTACCCTGATGTACGTTGTCGAAGGCCCCGAGCACGGTTTCACCAGTATTCCGATGAGTGTCTATTGGGCGGTAACCACCATGACCACCGTTGGCTTTGGCGACATCACACCGGAGACCGATCTCGGGCGGGTCATCGCCTCGGTGATGATGCTGCTTGGCTGGGGTACGCTGGCCGTGCCGACCGGGATCGTCAGTGCCGAATTCACCGCGCAGAGAATGCTGCCGGAGCCTACGACCCGCACCTGCCACGAATGCCTCAGCGAAGGCCATTTGCCCAACGCGAAGTTCTGCCGCGACTGTGGCGCGCCCTTGCCACCGTATCAGTCCGAGGATCAGACGCCAGGCTGAACTGCTCGCGTGAGGGCCGTTTTCCCTCACGCTCCGGCCCGTGTACCCTACAATTCGTTTATGCATAACCGATCCGCAATTGCAGGGAATGAAAATGAATCGAGTCTTACCGGTAAGAAGTGTCCTGTCGTTATTACTGACGGCATTGTTGCTGGCCGGCTGCGGCAAGCAAGAAGCTGATGGCGTGTACGTGGAGATCTCGCTGGATAACGATGCCGACATCGGCACCTATGTCGTCTTCAATCCCAACCTCAGAACGATCGAGGAGTGTGAGGCCTCGATTGAAGGTGCGTTGCCGTCGATCATGGCAAGCGCTCCGCCGGCCATTCCGAAGGACTCGAAGGTTACCGGCTGGAAATGCTCGCTCGATAATCCGGGCGAAGGCAAGATGCTGAAGAAGGAATAGCCAACAAAAACGGCGCAGCAACAAGCTGCGCCGTCTTTTTTTGCGACTTCGCGCGAAACAATCAGGACGATGGCGGCGTCGCCACGATCACGTCGGCGTCGAGACAGCCGATGCCCGGCGGATCGCGTCGGGGCGCAGTCACGACTGCCTGTCCACCTATCGGCAGGTCGGTCACGTTGATTTCGGTGACGCCGCTATCCGTGAGCAGGTAGGTCCTGGTGGTGAGGTTGTTGGTGGTAACACAGGTCGTGCCGCCATCAATGCCCATTGAGTCACCCAATACCGACACCGACGTGATGGTGCCCGTGAGCGTTTCCGTCACTGCAGTCGGTCGCGCCAGCATCACCGCGACATTCAGATCCTGACCCGAACCGCCGG
>JASFUE010000313.1:0-3780 GCA_050050435.1 Burkholderiales bacterium
GCTCCATCATGGGGCTGACGCCGCCGCGCGAGGGCAAGGTCACCATTCTGGGCAATGAGGTGACCAACTGGCCGCCATTTCGTATTGCCGCCATGGGTGTTGGCTACGTACCCGAAGGCCGGCGCATATTCCCGAACCTGACCGTGGAAGACAATTTGCGCGTCCCGATCTCGCGCGGCGGGCCGTGGTCGGCGGCGCGCATCTACGAACTGTTTCCCCGGCTGGCGGAACGTAAACACAATCTTGGCAGGCAGCTATCTGGTGGCGAGCAGGAAATGCTCGCAGTCTCTCGGGCGCTGTTGCTCAATCCGCAGTTGCTGATCCTCGACGAGCCTTCCCAGGGGCTTGCTCCGCTGATCGTCAAGGAAGTGTTCCACCTTGTTGAACGCATGCGCGCTGAAGGCATCTCGGTGCTGCTGGTCGAGCAGAACGTGCGCATGAGCCTGGCAATCGCCGACTACGCCTACGTGCTGGATAATGGTGCCATCATTCACCAGGGTCCGGCTGGTGAGTTGGCGAAGGACGAAACACGTGTTCAGTCCCTGGCCGGTGCCAGCGCCGAGAAGTGGACGGTGGACGATCCGGCTGCTGTCTGAGCGCGGCGGCACGCGGGAGCACAAACACCGTCGGTCTTAATTAAGACCTTGGCGCGAAGCCCTCAGGCCTTGCGCCCGAGTGTGATCATGGTCGGGAAAGTCACGTGTAGAATGCCGTCGACGCGTCGCGCATTCATTGCCAGCCTGTCCACGCCCACGTCGTTCTCGTAAAGGTGAAGAATCCGGTCCCGGTCACCATCGGTCGGAAACGACCTTGCCAGCAAACTGTGCGCCGCGACTTCGTAGGCATAATAATAACTGCGTTCGATTTGCAGCCCCTGCGCAAGCATCATGCGTGAAATGTCCTTGGCCGGCAGTGCCTCCGTGTGCGACGGATCGCGCATGCGCTCAACCTCGTTGAACGCATCTGCCTTACCGGCAGGTGGAGCCGCGTCAATGACAACGACCTTGCCTCCCGGTGCGCACACCCGCGCCATTTCCGCCAGAACCGCAACCGGTTGTTCGAGGTGATGAAACGCGTAACGCGTGATCAGCATCGAGAAACGCTCGTCCTCGAATGGCAGGTGATTTACATCGCAACTCAACCAGTCCACATTCTGCAATGATAATTCGCGCTGCAGACCGGCCGCGCGCTCCAGCATCGCCGGAGTGATGTCGACACCGGTCACGTGGCAGGCGTGCCTGGCAAATGCGCAGGCGAGAATACCCGGGCCGCACGCAACGTCGAGCACCACATCCTTCTCGCACACGCCGGATACTTCCAGTGCCGCCCGAGTGGCGTCTTCGGCCAGCCGATGCGTGGCCTGAAAAAGATCAGCCTGTTTCGTGAATTGATCGAGGATGTCGTCGTCGTGCGAGTCCATGAATTCCCCTAGCGAAAGGGTTGCTTCACCGCAGCCGGGCAGGTTCAGGCCGCTTGTCTATACCGGATCCCAGGTAAACACGTCCTGTGAGCGGTCCAGCGAATAGAAGTGCGCTTTCAGTGAGGGGATCGCATGTTCGGCAATTGTCTGTGGCGTCCAGCCTTCGGAGCGATGCACCGAGCGCAGTGGACGGTTTTGGCTGAACAGAAAAATCTCGTTA
Source organism: Burkholderiales bacterium (assembly GCA_050050435.1). Classification (GTDB taxonomy): domain Bacteria; phylum Pseudomonadota; class Gammaproteobacteria; order Burkholderiales; family Eutrophovitaceae; genus SG8-40. The sequence continues at coordinate 1,641 of JASFUE010000313.1, forward strand.
GCGCGCACGCCGAAAATCTGCCCGCTTACGTCGGCTGCTGCGTCGCTCGCCAGGTAAACAGCCAGCGGTGCAATCTTGGCCGTTTCCATTCGCTTCAGTTTTTCCACACGCGCTTTCTGTTCTTCGGTCTCAACCGGAATGGAGCCGATCATCCGGCTCCAGGCGAACGGGGCAATGCAGTTCGAGCGTACGTTGTACTTGGCCATGTCCATGGCGATCGACTTGGACAGCCCGGCAATACCCAGTTTGGCCGCGGCGTAGTTGGCCTGGCCGAGATTCCCGACCAGGCCGGACGTCGAAGTCATGTTGATGTAGCTGCCACCGTTCTTGCTGCGGAAATGCGGCGCAGCCGCCCGTGCGACGTAGAACGAGCCGTTCAGGTGCACATCGATAACCGCTTTCCACTCGGCAACGCTCATGTTGAAAAAGAAACGGTCGCGCAGGATGCCGGCGTTGTTGACGACGCAATCGAGATTGCCGAACGTATCCAGCGCGGTCGCGACGATCCGCTGCGCGGTATCCCAGTCGGCCACGCTGTCGGTGTTGGCCACGGCGCGCCCGCCGGCCGCCTTGATCTCGTCCACGACCGCCTGCGCCGGCCCCGCGTCCTCGCCTTCCCCAGCAACCGATGCGCCGACGTCATTGACCACTACGCTGGCACCGTTGGCTGCCATCGCCAGCGCGAAATCGCGGCCGATTCCACGGCCTGCCCCTGTTACGACCACGACCTTGCCTTCCAGCATCCCGCTCATCGTTCTCATCCTCCGTATTCATGCGGACTCTTGTTATCTGCGCACGGTGCCCGCAAACGGCATTCTTGCACAGGCGGGAAACGACCGCGCGGGGCGGTTTGCCGTTCTTGCTATAGTTTGTGCTCGCGGTCGATCTGTACAGTGGATTGATGCGATCGTTTTACTGGTTCACGCCTGGAGGGCTCAATGACAATAAAGAACAAGGCCTGCATCGTCGGCATCTACGAGCATCCGGTGCGCAAGGCGCCGGACAAGTCCATTGCGCAGCTGCACGCCGAATCGGCGCGCGGCGCATTACTCGATGCGGGTCTGGACAAGGAGGACATTGACGGCTATTTCTGCGCCGGCGATGCGCCGGGGCTGGGGCCGTTGTCGATGGTAGATTACATGGGCCTGAAAGTGCGCCACGTCGATTCCACCGATACCGGTGGCTCATCCTATCTGGTGCATGTGGCTCATGCCGCCGAGGCCATTGCGCTGGGCAAGTGCAACGTTGCACTGGTTACGCTGGCGGGGCGACCGCGTTCCGAAGGCTCGGTTGGCACCCGGCCACGCAACTACGGCGCGGGTGCGCCGGACGTGGCGTTCGAATTACCCTATGGCTTGGCCACGGCCAACGGCTACGGCATGGTAGCAATGCGCCACATGCATGAATTCGGCACCACCAGCGAGCAACTGGCGTGGATCAAGGTGGCGGCATCGCATCATGCGCAGTACAACGAGCATGCCATGTTGCGTAACGTGGTGACTGTGGACGAGGTGGTCAATTCACCGATGATTTCCGATCCCTTGCATCGCCTTGACTGCTGCGTGGTCAGTGACGGTGGCGGTGCGGTGATTGTTGCCCGGCCGGAAATTGCGAAGTCCCTGAAGCGGCCTGTGGTCAATATTCTCGGCGCCGGCGAATCCCCGAAAGGCCAGGATGGTGGCAAGATCGATCTCACCATTTCCGGCGCGGCCTGGTCGGGGCCGGCAGCGTTTGCCGAAGCCGGCGTGAAGCCTTCGGACATCCAGTACGCATCCATCTACGACAGCTTCACCATTACCGTGCTGATGCAGGTCGAAGACCTCGGCTTCTGCAAAAAGGGCGATGGTGGCAAGTTTGTTGCCGACGGCAACCTCATTTCCGGCACCGGCAAGCTGCCATTCAATACCGATGGCGGAGGTCTGTGCAACAACCACCCGGCCAACCGTGGTGGAATGACCAAAGTGATTGAAGCGGTGCGGCAGTTGCGTGGCGAAGCCCACCCAAAAGTGCAGGTGCCGGATTGCCAATTGGCACTGGCACAAGGCATGGGCGGCAACCTTGGCTCACGTCACGGCAGTGCGACCGTGATCATGGAAAGAGTATAGGGGGGCGCGATGAGTACCACGGCAAAACGAATCAT
>JASFUE010000314.1:0-3778 GCA_050050435.1 Burkholderiales bacterium
CCTTCTACGGTGATCCGGATGGCCGCTTCAACGCCGTCAATGACGAAACCGGTGAGCATCTCTGGTCGTTCAACGTCGGTTCCGGTATCCACGGCAACCCGACCACCTACACGGCCGAAGGCAAGCAGTATGTCGCGATCGTGTACGGTGCTGGCGGTGGTGGTATCTGGCCGCTGTACTATGCGAACTTCCTGAAGACCCACACCAAGGGTGGCGGTTTGATGGTCTTCGCGGTTGATTGATCGCCGGGGAAGCCCACAGAGAAGCATAGGTAGCAAGCAGTAGCAACAAGGGGGGGCGGATAACGCCCTCCCTTGTTTTTTGTCTGAAGGGTGTTCTTTGCCGTGTTATCCGGCGGAACTTGGAGCGCGTTTGTGAATCTGTATCTATGGGAAATTTTAAAAACGCGCCTAAGGAGAGAGCTTTGAACAAGCATGTTTTTATCAAGGGATTGGTCGCTGCGTTGACGTTTGCTGTCGCTGGCGCCGTTCAGGCACAGGATGGGTCGGATTCGGTTGATGTTCTACAAAAATCAAAAGCCAGGGGCAAGCTGGTGGCATGCGCAGATCCTTATGACTTCCCGTACGCAGCGCGTAATGCTACCCCGCCGGGATTTGACATCGAAATTCTTGGCGAACTGGCCAAACGCGGCGGCATGGAACTGGAAGTCTATTGGGCGGATACCGGGACGCGTGGTGGCATGTCGCGAGCGTTGCGCAACTCGATGATGAAGGGGCGGTGTGACATATTCTCCGGTGTTGCAGACAACGGCGATGACGATATCCTGATGGGTAAACTGACATTTACCGACCCGTATCTTGGTGTTGGCTATATCCTGGTCGTACAGAACAAAGCCAAGGACATGAAGTCGATCGACGAAGTCAGAGCGGCGAAACTCAAGATTGGTGCCCAGATGTCGACGCCCATCGATGCCTGGCTCTTTGATAAAGGGATCGCTCGTGAACTGTACGCGGACAATCCCAGGGTAATGCGTGGCATGGCCAATGGAGAAATTGATGCCGCACTGGTGTGGTCAACCGTATTGACGCAGGCTCAGCGCAAGTATCCCGATGCGACGTTCAAGATGGCGGATGGTTATGTCCCGGCGGACGGCCAGCATTGGAACCTCAAGTATCTTGTTCGTAAGCGTGACAAATCGATGATGAAGTTCATCAATGAAGGTATTCGTGAGTTGCTCGATAACGGAAAGATGAAGGAAATCGTAGAAAGTTACGGCGTACCGTTTTACCCGCCTTTCTCGTCGTAAGCATTCGTTTTTGGAGGTATAGAACAATGTTAATGAACTGGTTCAAAACCGCTTGTGTACGCTCGGTGACTTTTGCACTCGCGGTCGTTACGGTTGGTGTGATGACAAGTGTGTTGCTGGCATCGCCGGCGATGGCGCAGCACAAGATGAATGAGACCGATATGGAAGTCCCGATCGACGACATGGCGGTCGTTGAAATGGGCAAGGGCATGTTTGCGCAGCGTTGCGCTTTCTGCCACGGTGGTGATGGCCATGGTGGCAAGGGTCCTTGTCTTACTTGCGGGAAAACCCATTACATTGGCAATACCAACGCCGAACTCTATGCCACCATCGCAGGCGGGCTGCCAAATCGCTCGCTCGGTGGCACGATGGGCGCATTTGGTACCACAATGACGGGTGAGCAGATCTTCAGCGTGGTAACGTTCATTCGTTGGGAAACGCGGCGCCGTATTGCTGACGGAGAAATTCCCGATCCGGCGAAAGACAAGTCCAACGACCAATTGGTTTTTCCGGAATAGACCGGACCTGAACCTCAGGGGCAGAATATAGAAGGCCGGCGTGATGCCGGCCTTTTTTGTTCTTGCGGTGCGAAAATCTGTTTATTGCTTTCCCGTGCTGCCGAAGCCGCCCGCACCGCGATCGCTTTGTTCGAATTCGTCCACGACATTGAACGAGACCTGGACGACCGGCACGACGACCAGTTGGGCGATGCGTTCGAGCGGTTTGAGTTCGAATGCTTCGCCGCCACGATTCCACACTGATACGAATATCTGTCCCTGATAGTCCGAGTCGATCAGGCCGACGAGATTGCCCAACACGATGCCGTGTTTGTGTCCGAGCCCCGAGCGGGGAAGAATCATTGCGGCGAGGCCAGGGTCGGCGATGTGAATAGCAATGCCGGCAGGCACCAGAGTGGTTTCTCCAGGCTTGACCGAGATCGTTTCCTCGATGCACGCCTTCAGGTCCAGTCCCGCTGAACCTGCTGTCGCGTACTGAGGCATACTGGTTTTCAGGCGCGGATCGAGTATCCGCACGTCGATTTGCGTCATGTTGTTGCCCGGGGTTGGTTTTCGTTTAGCGGACGGTGACTGACTTGCGCGCCGGCTTGTAAAGCCGTGTGACATGCCGGATCAGACCACGGGCCTGATGCAGCTTGGAACTGCGCGGCAAGCGATGCGTGCCTTCGTCGTCGATCAGAAGGAGTTCGTTTTGATCGCTGCCGAATGCATCCTGAATGAGATTGGCGGCAATCAGCGGAATTTTCTTGCGGCGACGTTTGTCAGCTGCGTGTTCTTCGACATCCTGGCTCTCGGCCGAGAAACCGACGCAGAACGGCGCGTCTTCATGTGAGGCAACCGACTCAAGGATATCCGGATTGTGTTCGAACTCCAGTTTGAGACCCGCGCCGGTTTTTTTGATCTTGTGCTCATGGCGTTGGCTGACTCGATAATCGGCGACAGCTGCCACGGCGATCAAAATATCGCATTGTTTCAGACGTCCCATGACTGCGTCATGCATCTCCTGCGCCGTGATGACATCGATCACTTCAACGTTTGCTGGTGGTTGTAGTCCGGTTCTGCCGGAAATCAACGTGACCTCGGCACCGGCTTCGCGGGCAGCGCGCGCAACTGCGTAGCCCATGCGTCCGGAACTGAGATTGGTAATGCCGCGAACCGCATCGATCGGTTCGTAAGTCGCACCCGCGGTGACCACGATCCGCGCCCCGGCGAGCAGCTTGGGCTGGAACCAGGCAACAATGGATTCAACGATCTGGGCCGGCTCGGACATCCGGCCCATGCCGTTTTCCCCGCACGCCTGATCCCCGCTCGCGGGCCCTTCGATCACGACGCCGTCGGAGCGCAGTTGCTCGATATTGCGCCGGGTGGCGGGGTTTTCCCACATCTGCCTGTTCATTGCCGGCGCCAGCATGAGTGGGCACTCACGTGCAACACAAAGGGTCGCCAGCAAATCGTCAGCTGCGCCATGGACAAGTTTGGCCATGAAATCGGCCGTGGTGGGTGCCACCACGATCAGATCGCGATCACGCGACAGCTCGATATGCGGCATGCCGTTGCTGACCCGGTCATCCCACATATTCGTGTATACCGGCTTGCCGGTCAGGGCCTGCAACGTCGTTGGCGAAATGAAGCGGCATGCCGCATCGGTCATCACCACCTGAACGTCAGCGCCTTCCCTGATCAGCGCGCGCGCCAGATCAGCCGCCTTGTAGGCGGCTATGCCCCCGGTCAGTCCCAGAAGAATCCGTTTGTCCGCTAGTTCGGTCATGGCCTTCGCTGTTACCCCTCGACAAGGCTGAAGTGTAAACTCTTGTTGCATAATGGGAAAGTACCTGAGGGGAGGGTGTCATGGCGCTGCGGGATCTGCCGGAAGACGAGCGGCCCAGAGAAAAGCTGTTGGCCAAGGGGGCGGAAGCGCTTGCCGATGCCGAGTTGATCGCGATTTTTCTGCGCACCGGGGTGCGGGGCAAGAGTGCTGTCGAGCTCGCTCGTG
>JASFUE010000315.1:0-3755 GCA_050050435.1 Burkholderiales bacterium
CGCGTGCTGGTTCGAGCCGACATTTCACAAACATGCCGGGGAGCTGTGCGCGGGCATCCAGATACACGTCGACGATGCGGGACAGTATCAGCACGACGTGTTTCGCCCGTGGCGCTTGCAGGCACTGGCGTTCAAGGCGCTACGGGGACTGCGGCCCGACTACGGCCTGTGGCGCGACTTTGCGTACGAGTATGAACGCGAACGACTTGCTATCGACGTTATCAACGGCGGTGAAATTCTGCGCCAGTGGGTGGACGATGCGCGCGGGGGTGTGACCGACCTCGAAGCGCTTGCGGTTGCTGACGAGAACGCATGGCTTGAAGAGCGGGAAGAATTTCTGATTTACAACTGACAAAATCCTGCAAACCGGCGGCGCAATGCCGGAACCGGGTGGATAAGTCAATCAAGACAAAGAAACGGGAATGGCGTTGCCGGACTTCGTAGTTGAACTGTGGTCGCGATACGAATCGTGGATATGGATACTTGGGGTCGGGTCCGCAATCACGCTGGTCCTGTCGATGCTGCTTGTACCCTTCCTGATCGTGATTTTGCCGGCGGATTATTACTCCGATCGCAATGGCCGCCATGTATTCCAGGACAGGCCGCTGCTGCGTTTTCTGTTTCTACTGGTAAAAAATGCCCTGGGCGTAGTGTTGCTGCTTGCCGGTGCCGTCATGATCCTCTTGCCTGGTCAGGGCTTGCTGACCATGCTCGCGGGATTGGCGCTGTTGAATTTTCCGGGCAAGCACCAACTGGAAATGCGCGTTCTGCATGCGCCGCGCGTATTCAGTAGCGTCAACTGGCTGCGCGTCCGCGCCGGGCGCAAGCCGCTTACCTTATGATCGCCGCTGGTTAGTAGCGCGCGCCGTGAAGGCCTGAGCCGCGCCGATTGACCGCCGGAGCCTACGCCGATAGATTGACCGCCAGCGGGCGCGGCTGCGTTTTGCAGCCTGTCGTGCCGACAACATAACAACGTATCGAGAGGGGGAGACATCATGGCGAGCCACGCAACCGGCGACGGCGGTATTCCGCCGCGTGATGCAGACAAGCGCGGTCTGAAGCGCATCATGACAGTGGGCGGAGCCTACGGCACGCGAAATTACACTATCAAGGACCTGCGCGACCAGAAAGGCAAACGGGTATTGTGCGAAACCCTGCCGTTTTCGCCGGAAGAAGCCGCTGCCGCCGAGGAAGCCGGCATCGATACGATGAAAGTGCGTTTCGATCCGAAGCAGCCGCATCTTGCCAAAGCGGTGCGTGATGCCGCACCCAATACCTTCATGTCGTTTTCCGTGCCGCTGGTTGCCGCGGCCAGCGAAACTGAAGCGGTTCGCCTGGCCTATACGGCCATGGAGCTGGGGGCTGATGCCATCATGTGCCAGTGGTCGCCGCGTTTTATCAGCGCGGCCGCCGAAGCCGGTGTGCCGGTGCAGGGACATGCCGGCTTGGTGCCGCGCAAGAGCACCTGGACCGGTGGATTGCGTGCGGTGGGCAAGAACCTCGACGAAGCCAAATGGGTCTACCAGGAGATCAAGACACTGGAAGACGCCGGCGCCTGGGCGGTTGAAGTCGAAGTGATTCCCGAGTCCTTGCTCATCGAGATCAGCAAGCGCACCAGCTTGCTGACTTCCTCGATTGGCGGCGGGCGCGGCGGGGACATCCAGTTCCTGTTTGCCGAGGACATCCTCGGAAACAACCCGCCACCGTATCCACGCCATTCGAAGCAGTACCGCGAACTCTACAAACTCAAGCAGCAGATGCAGGCCGAACGCGTTGCCGGGTTCAGGGACTTTATTGAAGACGTGCGCTCCGGCGGTTTCCCGCAGAAACAGCACATCATCGAAGCGCCTGACGGGTTGATGGATCAGTTTGTCAAGTTTGCCGATTCGTACGAATAGTTTGTTGAAAAAGCTGCTGCGCAACCCAATTGCTGTGTCGCGTGCTCGCTTGGTCGTCGCGTTTCTTCAAGGAGTATGTGGCTACGACGTAACGTTCGCTTTGCTCACGTGAGTCTGCGCCGCAACTCGCGCTGCTCGTTGTCTCCTCCCGCGCACTGTTTTATCTAAACTGGTGGCTCCTTGCACTTGGCTTGCTGCCGACGCTTTTCTGCAACAAACATCTGACGTTTTCTGATTACTCGTATATGAGTGTGCCGTCCTCTAAATCAGCAGAAGGAAGTGCCACCTTTTCCTGATAATAATCCTGGCTGAAGATCCATGGCTCGCGGTCGCCCTGCTTGGGCATCATGTGCATGCTGCGCATCAGATAGCCGGCGTTGAAGTTTTCCGGTTCGACAAACGGATGTGCCGGCATGTCCTTGTCCGTTTCGCGCAACTGCGGAGTGACGACTGCCGCGCCTTTTTTGTCCATGTGATTGAGCAACCGGCACACGAATGCCGACACCATGTCAGCGCGCATCGTCCAGCTCGTTCGCAGGTACCCGAAGACCCAGGCCATATTCGGGACACCGGAAAACAGTATGCCGCGGTGTCCCCAGCGTTTGGCGAAGTTCACCGGCTCCCCGTTAATCGCGAAAGCGATATCGCCGAGCACGCACAGATTGAATCCGGTTGCGGTGACGATGATGTCGGCTGTGAGCGTTTCACCGGATTTCAGAACGATGCCCTCCTCAGTGAACGACTCGATCTGGTCGGTTACCACCGACGCTTTCCCTGCGCGGATGCAGCGGTAGAGGTCGCCGTCGGGGATGACAGCAACACGCTGACGCCACGGCCGATAACCTGGCGTGAAATGTTTTTCGATATCGAAGCCTTCACCGAGGTAGGCACGGGCACCATCGATGAATTGCCCTTTGAGTTTTTCCGGATTCCTGAAAGAGCGCCTTGTGACGACTTTCTGCTGGAACAGAATCTTGCGCCGCGCGATTTCATGTATCCAACTCTTAGGCACATGCAGTCTTCGCAGCAAGGTCACCAAAGGGTCGTTTTTCGGTCGTGGGTAAAAATAGGTCGGCGAACGCTGCAGCATGGTGATGTGTTCACAATTGTCCGCCATCGCCGGAATCAGGGTGGCGGCGGTCGCGCCTGAACCGATCACAATCACCCGTTTGCCGCGGTAGTCGAGATCCTCAGGCCAGGTCTGCGGGTGCACGATCTGTCCCTTGAAGCGGTCCATGCCGGGGAAATCCGGCGTGTAGCCTTTCGAATGGCGATAGTAACCCTGGCACATCCACAGGAAATTGCAGCTCAGTTGCTTGGTCTGTCGGCCTTCATCAAAACTGACTTCGAGCGTCCAGCATTTTTGCTCGTCTGACCAGTTCGCCGAAACCACCTTGTGGTCGTAATTGATGTGCTTGTCGAAACCGTACTCGTCGATGATGTCGGCAAGGTAGTTGAGGATTTCTTCGGCACTGGCGATGGGCATGCCGCTCCACGGCTTCCATTTGTACCCGAAGGTGAACAGATCGCTGTCTGACCGGATGCCCGGAAACCGGTGGGTACGCCAGGTGCCGCCGAAACTGCTCTGGTTTTCCAGGATGGCGTAGCTTTTCGCCGGGCAATACTTCTGCAGATGCCAGGCCGCGTCAATGCCGGAAATGCCGGCGCCGACAATCAGCACGTCAAAGTGCGTGCTCGCCGCTTGTTGCGCTCCCTGTGTGCGTACCGCAGTGTCCATGTGTGTCCCCGGCGCAAATCCCGGTGCAAGTATACGCAAACACCGGTTTGTAAAAAATTGCGCCTTGCTGGCCGTGCCCCGTTTGTTGCAGTAAGCTCGTTGTTGTACCAACGGAATCC
>JASFUE010000316.1:0-3743 GCA_050050435.1 Burkholderiales bacterium
CAGTGGCCGGCAACGCTTCGGCGTGGTTGCCATTCAGGCTCAGGCAGGTGCTGAAAACGCGATGGGCGGTATCGCCCAGGCGTATGCGGACAACGTACCCATTCTGGTTCTTCCGGGCGGCGTTCCGTTGAATCAACTTGGCGTCAAACCCAACTTCTCCGCGGTCACGAACTACCGCGGCATCGTCAAGCAAGTGGAGGCGATCTATCGACCGGAGGACGTGGGTGCCGTCATGCGCCGCGCCTTCAACGCATTGCGCAATGGCCCGGCTGGCCCGGTGGTGGTCGAACTCACCACTGACGTATGCCAGCTCGACATCCCGGAGCAAGCGCTCGATTACAAGTCGCCGAAATTGACCAGGCAACAACCCGATAGCAGTGACATAAAGGATGCGGCCAAGGCCTTGCTGTCAGCATCGAACCCGTTGTTGTGGGCGGGGCAGGGCGTGCTGACGTCGCGATCAACCGAACAACTCAAGGAACTCGCCGAGCTCACCGGCATTCCGGTGTTCTGCACCATGTCGGGAAAATCAGCCATGGACGAGCGCCATCCGTTGTGCCTCGGTGCGGGTAGCGGGGCGACGACGAAGGCAGCCGGAAAATGGCTCGAGGAAAGCGATCTGATTCTCGCGCTCGGTTCCAGCCTCACACAATCACACTATGGCCAGTCAGTCAGGGGCAAGAAAATTGTTATCCAGAATACGGACAACCCGGCAGACCTGAACAAGAACGAATCAGTCGACATTGGCCTGATCGGCGATACCCGATTGACGCTCGACGCATTGCTCGACGAAGTACGCACTCAACTCAAGGCGCCACGCAAAGACAGAGCCCAGCAGAACGCATCAGCAATTGCCGCAATACGCAGCGAGTGGCTCAAGGAGTGGAGCGCGTTGCTCGAATCGGACGAGGTCCCGCTCAACACTTACCGCGTGATTCACGAGATCGACCGCACGCTCGATAGGGAAAACAGCATGGTCACCCACGACGCCGGCGCGCCACGTGATTCAATCGTGCCGTTCTACACGGCAACCACGCCGCACAGCTACATCGGCTGGGGTAAGACCACGCACCTGGGGTTCGGTATTCCACTCATGATTGGCGCAAAGATGGCGAACCCGGACAAGTTCTGCCTCAACCTCATGGGTGACGGCGCTTTCGGCATGTCTGGTACCGACCTCGAGACATCGGCGCGCACCGGTTTTCCGATCACGACGGTATTGCTCAACAACAGCGGCATGGCCACCTATCCGGGCGGCTTCCCGACGGCGCGCGAAACCTATGGCGTTTCCCACATGCAGGGTGACTACGCGAAAATCGCCGAGGCGATGGGCGCTGTTGGTTTGACCGTCAAGAAAGTGTCGGAAATGGCGCCGGCGCTGGAACAGGCCAAACAACTCAACGCTGACGGCAAAACAGTCCTGATCGACGTCCACTCCAATATGGAGGGTAAGCGGTCCCGTTATTAGGCCTGGCAGGCGAGAGAAAGGGGTCGGACTCGATATCTCTCGTATAACGACGCCAGCCTCTCAGTGGTGGTGGCCGTCCTCTCCGTGAGCATGACCGTGCGCGAGTTCTTCTTCTGTCGCGGCGCGTACATCGATTACCGTCACCTCGAAGCGTAGGGGCACGCCGGCCAACGGGTGATTGGCGTCGAGAAAGACTTCCTGGCCTTTTATCTTCTTGACTTCGAACACCCGCTCGTTTCCTTCCTCGTCCCGGCCCCTTAATTGACCGCCGACCTTTACTCCGGGCGGAAACTGGGATTTGGGAATGGTTTGCACCAGGCTCTCGTCACGCTCACCGAACGCGTCCTTCGGTTGCAATTCGAGCGTGACTTTGTAGTCAGCGGTTTGCCCTTCCAGGGCTTCTTCGATCTTCGGCAGAACGTTGCTGTAACCACCATGCAGATACGCCATTGAGGTTTTGCCGTCCTCCAGCACCTTACCGGACGGTTCCGTGGCCTTGAAACGCATCGTGACGACCGTGTCTTTTTCGATCTTCATATCTGAACTGAAAATGTCGTTAAAGCGCTATTATGAAGCCTTGTGCGAAATGCGAGACAGGGAAACTTGCAGCCGGGGCTGGCCTTCTGCAACCAATTGACAATTCAGGGAGTCAGAGCTTTTTTCCGAATTCACTTAGCCTGCCATGACACGTAAACCCCAACCACTAATCGATTTGTTGGTCAGTATCGTTCTGCCATCGGTCATCCTGATGAAGTTCAGCGGAGACGAGCATCTGGGTGCCGTCGCGGCGCTGGTGCTGGCGCTCGCGTTTCCGATCAGTCTGGGTCTTTATCAACTCATACGCTACCGGGAAAAGAATTTCATCGCGTTACTGGGTTTGGTGAGCGTGCTGCTCACCGGCGGCATTGGCCTCCTGCAACTCGACACCGAATGGCTCGCAATCAAGGAGGCGGCAATACCTGCGATCCTGGGGATCGCGGTGATTGCTTCAGCGCAAATTGGCAAGCCATTGATCAAGGTGCTGCTGTATAACCCGATGGTGATGGACACCGAAAAGGTCAACTTGATTCTGCGCGAACGCGGTCATGAAGGCATCTTTATGGGTAGCTTGACCAGGGCCACTTATCTTTTAGGTGGGACTTTCTTTTTCTCGGCAGTGATGAATTACCTGCTGGCAACCTGGATTGTTACCAGCCCGACCGGTAGTGCGGCCTTCAACGAAGAACTGGGACGCATGACCCTGCTCAGCTACCCGGTGATTGCGATTCCATCGATGTTGATGATGTTAACGATTTTTTATTTGCTGTGGCGGCGTATTCACGCGCTTACCGGATTGCGCCTGGAAGAGTTGCTGGTGACTCCCGGTGCGGACAGAAAATAAGCCGAGTTATGGAACGAAGTACTGAAATCGAACTGCTGCAAGAGTTGCTCGCGCTTCAGGAGAAGGGGTCAGCCTTTCTGGATGATTCTGTCGCAACCAATCCTGTCGAGAACTACTTTGACTCTGCAAGGTTTGAGAAGGAGCGCGATCAGATTCTTGGAAAAGATCCTCGACCGATCGCGCATTCATCGGAGCTGGCCGAGCCGGGCTCTTTTCTCAGGCGTGACATCGTTGGTTTGCCTGCTTTGTTAACCCGGGACGCTGACGGCGTTGCCCATGCGTTCCTGAATATCTGCCGGCACCGGGGAAACCTGCTCGTGTCCGAACAGGCCGGGCGCAAGGAGCGGTTCTCCTGCCCGTACCACGCCTGGACGTTCAGTAACCGGGGTGAACTGGTTGGTGTGCCGCATGGCGAGCAAGGCTTTCCGGGGATGGATCGCAAATGCATGGGATTAAAGCGACTGGGATGCGTCGAACGATACGGCTGGATCTGGGTTTCGCCATGCAGTGAAGATGCGCCCGATGTCGACGGCCTGTTGGCCGGCCTTGCCCCCGATTTCGAATGGTTTTCCGCAGCTGATTATCGCGTGTGGCATTCCGAGGAGGCGATTCGCAAGGCGAACTGGAAGATTCTGATAGAAGGCGCGCTGGAGTCTTACCATTTCATGGTCGCGCACAAGGGTACCGTTGCGAAGCTCTTCAATGACAATCTCTCATCTTACCAACGCTTCGGCCCGCATATTCGGTCGGCCATTTCGAGGCAGTCGTTGACCGAATTGAAAGACATGCCAACTGACCGTTGGCATTTGCGTGACCATGCGGCGATCTTGTACACGATCTTCCCGGTGACGCAGATCGTGGTGGTGCAAGATCATATTGAAACGATTCAGTACG
>JASFUE010000317.1:0-3713 GCA_050050435.1 Burkholderiales bacterium
CCGGGCGCCGGAGAACCTGCTCGCGCAGCGAGTTGTCCTTGTTACCGGCGCCAGCCGTGGCCTGGGACGTGCCGTTGCGCTGGCCTGCGCGAAACACGGCGCAAACGTCGTTCTGAACGCACGCAACGTCGATCTGCTCGATTCCCTTTACGATGCAATCACGGCTCACGGATTGCCCGAGCCGGCAACGCTGCCGCTGGATCTGGCCACCGCCGGCTCGCGTGAATTCGTCAATGCTGCCAGCCTCATCGAGCAGCAGTTGGGGCGCCTGGATGGCATCGTGCATTGCGCATCGCACCTGGAAAAGCTTTCGCCGCTGGAGACGCAAACAATCGAGGAATGGCAGCGCATGATCCGGGTCAATACGATTGCGCCATTTGCCATCAACCAGGCTTGCACGCGATTATTGCGGCAAGCCGACGACGCCTCCGTGGTGTTGACTTCCGAAATACATGCATCGGCGCCTGCCGCCTTCTGGGGTGGCTACGCCGTGTCCAAGGCGGGGCTGGAAACGCTGGGACAGATTCAGGCCGATGAATGGTCATCGGATCAACATCTGCGCATCAACACCGTCATTCCCGGACCGGTCAACTCTCCGCTGCGCAACAAGACCCATCCGGGTGAGCGCGCCGACACACTGCCCTCGCCCGAGATGCTGACTCCGTTATATCTTTACCTTCTGGGGCCGGACAGCCGTGGTGTCAACGGCCAGACATTTCACTTTCAGCCTTGAAGCTGCTCCCGTAACCATGCAGGCATCGGCCGCGATCGACTGGCGCCGATATCGATCCACACCATTTTCGCTTCCACTTGCGCGAAGCGTTCCGCAGGATCGTTGGCATTGTAGAGTTCATGCCACATGTAAAAGCTGCTGTTGCCGGGCCTGCCGATATAGGTGGTTATTTCGAAATCGAGCGGATAGACCGCCGGCTTCAGATACATACAGCTAAGAGTCCCGAGAATCGGCCCTTCGTTGCCGGTGCGGTATTCGATGCCAAGACTGTCGATCCACATGATGCGCACCTCTTCAAAATAGCGCAGATAAGACACGTTATTCATGTGACCAAGCGCATCCATCTCGCCCCAGCGCATGCTCATTCGATCAGTACGAACCAGTTTTCGTTGTTCACTCATATGCCATGCCGACAGTTCAGGTTGATAGTTGCGCCGCAATTGATTCAAGCGCCGATTGACTCATACCGCGATCGACTCATACCACAGCTGACTGATGCTGTGATTGGCTGAAACCGGAATTGACCAGATCGATAGCGAGTGGCTTCCCCCGCCAATGGCGATATCATTGTGGTTTCCGGCTGGCGAATTCTAGCAGTCACGCCGAGGCGATGAGAGGAGACCGAATTGGCAGACCGTGAGGCAATGGAATACGACGTGGTGATCGTTGGTGCCGGGCCAGCAGGCCTGGCATGCGCGATCCGGCTCAAACAACTGAGCGCGCAAAACAATACGGAACTTTCGGTATGCATTGTCGAAAAAGGCTCGGAAGTCGGCGCGCATATCCTGTCCGGCGCGGTGATCGAACCACGGGCACTGAACGAACTGTTTCCGGATTGGCAGGAACTCGATGCACCGCTGCATACGCCGGTCAAGGAAGACCGGTTGCTGTTCCTGACACAGAAGAGCGCGTACCGCCTGCCGACCCCGCCGCAGATGCATAACAAGGGCAACTACATCGTCAGCCTGGGTAATATCGTGCGCTGGCTCGGCGTGCAGGCGGAAGCGGCTGGCGTTGAAATTTACCCGGGATTTGCCGCCAGCGAAGTTCTGTATAGCGACGATGGATCAGTCAAAGGCATTGCCACGGGCGACATGGGCATTGGCAAGGACGGGCAGCATACGGATCACTATCAGCCCGGCATCGAACTTCACGCGCGCCAGACCGTGTTCGCTGAAGGATGCCGCGGCTCGTTGACCAAAACACTGTTCGAGCGATTCGACTTGCGCAAGGGCGTAGACCCGCAAACCTATGGCATCGGCATCAAGGAACTGTGGGAAATCGACCCGGCACGGCACCAGCAAGGCCTGGTCATCCATACGGTTGGCTGGCCGCTGGACCGGGAAACCTATGGTGGCTCATTTCTTTATCACCTGGAGAATAATCAGGTTGCCGTCGGGTTTGTCGTCGGCCTGGACTACCGCAATCCATTTCTGTCTCCGTACGAGGAGTTCCAGCGCTTCAAGACGCATCCGGCGATTTGCGAATTCTTCAGCGACGGGCGCCGCATTTCGTACGGCGCCCGCGCCATCAACGAGGGCGGCCTGCAATCGATACCAAAGCTGACGTTCCCAGGCGGACTGCTGATCGGCGATACGGCCGGTTTCCTCAACGTGCCGAAAATCAAGGGATCGCACACGGCAATGAAATCGGGAATGACGGCTGCCGAATCCCTCTACGACAATCTCACCACGGACGCGAACAATGAAGTCACCGGCTACCGGCAGCGTCTTGAGCAGACCTGGCTGTGGAGCGAACTGCACGGCGTGCGCAATATCCGGCCCGCATTCAAGTGGGGATTCTGGGCGGGCATGGGTTACTCTGCACTCGACACCTATGTGTTCCGCGGCAAGGCGCCCTGGACTATGCACCATCATGCCGATCACACGCAGCTGCGCAAGGCCTCTGAGTCAACCCGTATCGATTACCCGAAGCCGGATGGCAAACTCACCTTCGACCGGCTGTCTTCGGTGTTCATCTCCAACACCAATCATGAAGAAAACCAGCTCTGCCACTTGCAACTCAAAGACGCGTCAGTACCGATCGACATCAATCTGGCGCAATACGACGCACCGGAGCAACGTTACTGCCCGGCGGGCGTTTACGAAATCGTGCAGGAGCAGGCCGGGCCACGACTGCAGATCAACGCGCAGAATTGCGTTCACTGCAAGAGCTGCGACATCAAGGACCCGACCCAGAACATCAACTGGGTGCCGCCAGAAGGCGGTGGCGGACCGAACTATCCGAACATGTAGCGCGATGCGGGAAATGCCGCGTGTAGCGCTTGCGCACCACACGCGGCAACGAGAACGCCTCGCCACCCACATCGTCCCGGACAGCAGCTGTAGCCGCTCCTAGCCCGCGCGCTTCCTGCCGAGTGATTCCATTATTTGTGCAACGATGTCCACAGGCACGGGAAAGACGATGGTTGAAGTCTTGTCGCCTGCCAGATTGGCAAGCGTCTGCAGGTAGCGAAGCTGCATTGCTTCCGGCTGCTGCGAGAGCCTTTGTGCAGCCTGCAACAATTTCTCAGACGCTTGTAGTTCGCCCTCGGCGTGGATAACTTTCGCTCGCCTTTCGCGTTCGGCTTCGGCCTGCTTGGCAATGGCACGAATCATCGACTCATCAATGTCGACGTGCTTGATTTCAACCGTGGACACCTTGATGCCCCAGGCGTCGGTTTGCACGTCCAGTTGCGTCTGGATGTCGAGGTTAAGCTTTTCACGCTCCGCGAGCATTTCATCGAGCTCGTGCTTTCCGAGCACGGCCCGCAACGTCGTTTGTGCCAACTGACCGGTCGCAATCAGATAGTTTTCGACCTGGATGATCGCTTTCTCCGGGTCTACGACCCTGAAATAGACCACCGCATTCACTTTCACTGACACGTTGTCACGGGAAATGACATCCTGACTCGGCACATCCATGGTCACCGTGCGCAAATCGACACGGACCATTTGCTGGATACCCGGAATGACGATGA
>JASFUE010000318.1:0-3705 GCA_050050435.1 Burkholderiales bacterium
CACCGGCCCCGGCGCCGGGTCGACGGCACCAGAGCAAAGCCTCGCAAAAGCGGCGAACCCGCGCATTGTCGCGATCAAATGTGACGGTTTGATTAAATGTCACGAACCGGAGGCAAGGCTCCGATTCTGTTGCCTCAACGCAACAGCAAAACCAGCAAGGTTGCCGAGACGGCCGCCAGCAGAATGCTGGCGGAAGCAAGAAACATATTGAGTTTTCGGTATTTTTTATGAATTGCCAGCATCTCACCGCGGTCCTCGTCAGCATCGCTTCGCGACAGATACGCATGCAACAACCGCGGCAACTGCGGGAGCAACGTCGCCCAGTAGGGCGCCTCCTCCCGCAGGTTGGCTATTAAGCCATGCAACCCGACCTGTTCGGACATCCAGCGCTCGAGATAAGGCTTGGCCGTTTTCCACAGATCCAGATCGGGATCGAGTTCTCGCCCGAGACCTTCTATATTCAGTAGTGTCTTTTGCAACAGCACCAGCTGCGGCTGGATTTCGACGTTGAACTCGCGCGACGTCTGGAACAAGCGCAACAGCAGCCTGCCAAAGGAAATGTCCTTGAGCGGCTTGTCGAATATCGGTTCGCAAACCGTGCGAATGGCTGATTCGAATTCGTCAATCCGCGTGTCGGCGGGCACCCAGCCGGCATCGACATGCGCAAGCGCCACGCGTCGGTAATCGCGCCGGAAAAAGGCAAGAAAGTTTTGCGCAAGGTAGTTCTTGTCGACATCGGTCAGCGTGCCCATGATGCCGAAATCCAGTGCCACGTAGCGCCCGTCTTCAGCTACAAGAATATTGCCCGGGTGCATGTCGGCATGAAAGAAACCATCACGGAAAACCTGGGTAAAAAAGATTTCCACGCCGGCAGTGGCCAGACGCTTGAGATCGATTCCCTGTTCGCGAAGTTGCTCGATCTGCCCGATCGGCGTGCCCGCCATGCGCTGCATCACCATGACTTCGGTGGCACAGAAATCCCAATACACTTCGGGAACCGCCAGCAGCGTCGAATCGGGAAAGTTGCGTCGCAACTGGCTGGCACTGGCCGCTTCGCGCATCAGATCCAGTTCCTCGCCCAGATGCTTGCGAAATTCGCCAACCACTTGCCGCGGCTTGAGCCGCTTGCCATCGGGTACGAAACGCTCGACCATTTTGGCCACTGTTTGAAGCAACGCCACATCGCGCGCGATGACTTTTTCAATTCCGGGACGCAATACCTTGACCGCGACCTCCTGACCATCTTTCAGAACTGCGAAATGGACCTGGGCGACGGAGGCACTGGCAATGGCGACCGGGTCAAATCCGGCGAACACGTCGCCTTCCCGATCTGCGTAAACGCGTTTGAGAATCTGCTCGACCTGCGCATAGGGAAACGGCGGCACGCGATCCTGCAAGCGCACCAGTTCGTCGGCAATATCGGGCGGTATCAGGTCGCGCCTGGTCGATAACACCTGTCCGAATTTGACGAATATCGGACCCAGGCTTTCCAGCGCCAGACGCAGCCGCACGCCGCGCGGCTGTTTGACGGGACGCCAGAAAAACAGGATGCGTACGGGCAGATGCAGCAAACGCCACACGCCACGTCGCCAGATGAACTCGTCCAGCCCATAGTAAATCGATATACAGAGAATTTGCAGGAAGCGAAATAGCTGCATCAACCGCTCGCAATCACTGCGAAGACGATGCGGCTACACGCTGCGCAAGTTTTTCAATGCGCTTTTCCAGCCGTTCGGCTGCGTCACGCAGTTCATCCACTCCTGCGGCAAACTCCTCAAAGCCCAGCGGCGTTGCCAGAACCTGGCGTTCCTCGGTGAGGTATTCGGCAACGCCTCGCGCCAGCGATTGCGCCGTGTCAGCCTGCCAGGCGCCCAGGCGCCGTACGCCTTGCGAGATGCGGTAAGCCGCGATATCGCCGACGACCTGGCTCAGATCGGCCTCGTAGTCCCATCGAAGATTCGCCACCACGAAAGAGATAGCCGCTGCCAGCTCACTGTCGCCATCGATACGTGCTTCGCGCCAGGCGCTCTCGCGATCCACCAGCCATTGTGCGGCTGCCGAGGGTGGCACCATGATGGTCAGGTCCGGCGCCAGCGCGCGATCACCCCGGTCAACGTATCCGTCCGCGGCAATTCGCACCAGCAACGTACCCAGTGGAAGGACCACCTCGACCTGTTTGCCGGCATGCTCGGCAAGCCGTGCGCAAGCCCAGGGCGCCTGACGCAACAGGTGTTGCCCGCCTGCCAGCACGAGTTCATTCAGCATGGTCCTGGCGTCATACCTTGAATCCGCGATGCAGCGCAACCACGCCGGCACTGAGATTGAAATACTCGACACGGTCGAAGCCGGCCTCGCGCATCATGTCAGCCAACTCCGGTTGTGACGGATGCACGCGAATCGATTCAGCAAGATAGCGGTAACTGTCCGCGTCGTTGGCAATCAGCTTGCCCAGTAACGGCAGGATCTTGAACGAATAGGTGTCATACAAGGGCGCGAGCGGCTTCCAGACACGCGAAAACTCGAGCACCAGAAGCCGCCCACCAGGCCGCAATACGCGCTGCATTTCCTTTAACGCGGCTTCCTTGTGCGTCATGTTGCGCAATCCAAAGGCGACGGTCACACAATCGAAATAGTCGCTCGGGTACGGCAGATGTTCGGCATCACATCGCACCGCCGGCAGTACGCAACCCGAGTCGATCAGGCGGTCGCGACCGCGTACCAGCATCTCGGCATTCACGTCAGTCAGCCAGACCTGTCCGGTCTGACCGGCACGGCGCGCCAGCAAGCGCGCAACGTCGCCGGTTCCTCCTGCGACATCGAGCACCCTGGAGCCTTCGCGCACGCCCGAAAGATCAACGGCAAACCGCTTCCACAGGCGATGCAGCCCCGCCGACATCAAGTCGTTCATCAGGTCGTAACGTCCGGCGACCGAGCTGAACACACCGGCCACCTTGCCGGCCTTGCGCTCCTCGTCGACTTCTTCAAAACCGAAATGGGTCGTCTTGCTCATGTTCGGGCTCTCGCTGCTTCAGGCATCACGGCTGGCGCCCGCGTCGGCGAGACGGTTCAGATAATCCTGCCAGAGCGCATCCTGGTCGTTTCCGATCGAATAAAGGTACTCCCACGAGTACAAGCCGGTGTCGTGCCCGTCGCTGAACACCAGCTTCACAGCATAGTTGCCGACCGGCTCTACCGACACAATCGCCACGTCCTTCTTGCCCGCCTGCAGCACTTCCTGCCCCGGCCCATGGCCGCGCACCTCGGCAGACGGTGACAGCACTCGCAGAAACTCGGCAGGCAGCCTGAACCGCTTGCCGTCGTGGAATGCAATTTCCAGAGCTCGGGATTGCCGGTGAAGGATGATGTCGGTCGGGCGGTGCGACCCGGTTTGCTCGCCAGTCACATCAGTTCTCTATCGTGTACACGTCCAGACTGCGATGATACCGGGCCCGGGCGCCTTGCAGGATGGTTCAGGCAACCATTACAGTTGTCACACCAGCCGTCACATAACTGCAACAATTTGTTCATACTATACAGGCTCGTCAAAACTGAAGCCGGGTAAAAAACCATGTCTGCAACCATACTGGTTGTCGAAGACGAACCAGCGATCCAGGAACTGATCGCCTACAACCTGAGGCAGGCGGGACACCAGCCCCTGTGCGCGGAAAGTGCCGAGCAGGCAATGCGGCTGGTATCCAACGCGCT
>JASFUE010000319.1:0-3643 GCA_050050435.1 Burkholderiales bacterium
GGTGGGTTCGTCGGCCAACAATACGACGGGCCGGGTGACAATGGCACGGGCGATGGCAACACGCTGCTGTTGACCGCCGGACAGTTCACTCGGGTTGTGGTGTTCCCAGCCGCGCAGCCCGACCTGCTCGAGTGCTGCGAGTGCGGCCGCATCGCGGTCAGCGGCAGGCTCGCCGCGGTAGATTAGTGGCAGTTCGACATTTTCCAGCGCAGTGGTGCGTGCCAGCAGGTTGAAACCCTGGAACACGAAGCCAAGAAAGTTCCGCCGTAGCAATGCCCGCTGGTTGCGTGTCAATTGCTCGACGTGCACGCCTTCGAATTCGTAGCTGCCGCTGGTGGGGATATCGAGGCAACCGAGGATATTCATCGCCGTTGACTTGCCCGAACCGCTGGCGCCCATGATGGCAACGAAGTCACCGTTGTTGATGATGAGGTCGATGCCCTTCAGCGCCTGGAAAGCAGCCCGCCCACGGCCATAGGTTTTGGTAATGCCGGAGAGCCGGATCAGGGCGTCCGGTGCACGCGCGACGGTTTCACTGATAGTGGCGTCGTTCATTGCGGTTCGTTCGATGCTGCTCGACGCACTATCGAGTGCTCACGGTCTCGGTGATGACGTCCATCCCGGCTTTAAGATCGCCGCCGGTGATTTCGGTCACGCGCCCGTTGGTGGCGCCGGTCTTGACGTCAATCGGTACAGCTTCCGCGCCACGAAGCACCCAGACACGCGCCGAGCCGCCAGCGTCGCTCATGCGAACCTGTTTTACCGGTCGTGGTCGGCGCGGAAACAGTGCGCCAAGAATGTTGGCGCCGGATTTCTTCTTCTCGGTTGCCATGGTCTGAGGCGTGAATCGCAATGCGGCGTTTGGCACCAGCAAGACGTTTTCGCGTGTCAGAGTGGTGATCTCGGCGGTACCGGTCATGCCAGGGCGCAGGCTCAGGTCGTCGTTGTTGACGTCGAGCACCGTGAGATAGGAAATTACGCCTTCCTTCTCCTGCGCGCCGTAGCCCACGCGTCTGATGACCGCAGTGTATTCACGGCCAGGCCAGGCATCGACGGTAAATGTCGCCTGCTGCCCGGCCTTTACGTGGCCGACGTCTGCTTCGTCAACGTTGACGTGCAACTCCATCTTCGACAGATCTTCGGCCAGCGTGAACAGCACCGGCGCCTGGAAGGAGGCGGCGACGGTTTGTCCCGGCGAAACTTCTCTTGCCAGCACTACGCCGTCGATAGGCGAGCGGATATCGGCCTTTGACAGATTGGTTTCATCTGACCGCACGGTGGCGCGCGCCTGTGCTACGGCAGCGCGGGCGCTTACCTCGTTGGCTGTTGCCCGCTTCAGGTTTGCTTCGGCAACGTCGATTTCGCTCTTCGATGGCACCTTGCCGCCGGAGAGTTTGGCGACCTGTCGGTAGCGCGCCAGCGTCGCACGTGCTTCTGCAACCGTTGCCCGTGCCTGCAGCACTTGCGCCTGGGCGGCCGACAGGTTGGCGCGGGATTTTTCAACGGCGTCCTGCAACCGGGAGATATCCAGCCGCGCCAGCACCTGGCCTTTTTTGACCCGGTCGTTATCGTCGACGAACACCTGGGTGACGATCCCCGAGAGTTCGCTGCCGACATCAACCTGGTTGGTAGGCTGGAGGTTGCCTGTAGCGGACACCTTGACCACGAACGAGCCTGTCCTGACCGGTTCTGTCGCGTAACGCGGTCCTGCGGCTTCGTCCCCGGAGCGCAAGAACAACCAGCCCGCGCCTGCGGCAAGCAGGATCAGTGCACCGGCAAGCAACATCCTGCCGCGCGTAAACATCCCGGTAGACCGGGCGTTGAGGAGTTGCCTCAGGTCGGAGCTCTGGCTGGATGTCGAATTATTGTTGTCGTTCATGGTGCTTCCTTGCCGGTCGTGGCCGACTCATCTTGTGGTGACCAGCCGCCGCCGAGAGCCTTGTATAAACGGATGAGCGCCAACACGCCATTGGCGCGGTTGCGGGCAAGGCTTTCTTCGAGGACCAGCACAGTGCGTTCGCTGGTGAGCACGGACTGGAAATCGATCAGGCCGGCGCTATAGCGCTCGCGTGCCAGCACTGCCGCAGTGCGCGCTGATTTGACCGCGGCGCTCAATGCCTCGCCTCGTTCCCGGTTGCGGGCGAAGTTGACCAGGGCGTTTTCCACTTCCTGCAAGGCGATGAGTACGGTTTGCTCGTAGGCGACCAGGGCCTGCTCGCGTACGGCGTCCTGAACGTCGACCAGTGCGCGCAGCCGCCCGGCATCGAAAATCGGTGCCGTCACGCCGGCGCCCAATGAAGTCCGGGTGGCATCGGCGCTGCCAAGCGATCCAAGCGTCAACGCTTCCAGGCCGATCGAGCCCGTCAACGCGAAGTTCGGGTAGCGCGCTGCTTCGGCGACACCCACGCGCGCAGTTTCGGCCGCGAGCTTGCGTTCGGCAGCATTTACGTCGGGGCGTTGACGCAGGGTATCGGCTGGAATGCCAACGGCAATTTGTTCGGGTATCTCCGGCAATGCAGTCGTCTTTGTGAGGCGCTGATGCAGTGTGCCGGGTGGACGCCCGAGCAGGACGTCGAGGCTGTGTTCGGCCTCGGCGAGGCTGGTTTCAATGAAAGGTATTTGCGCTCGAGTCTGATCGCGGTTACTGCGCGCCTGTTCCACGTCCTGAATGCTGACCAGTCCTGCCTGGGCGCGCCAGTCCGTCAGTTGCAGGGTTTCCGATTGCGATTCGAGGTTGGAGCGCGAGATGGCAAGCAGGCTCTGCTGGGCGCGCACCTCGATGTAACTGGATGCCACTTCAGCCACCAGGGAAACCCGGGTCGCATCGAGACTGGCCTGGGATGACTGAACGTCGGCATCGGCTGCCTCAACGGCGCGGCGCACGCCACCGAATACATCGAGTTCCCAGCTTGCGTCAAAGCCGGCGCTATACACGTCGACAGTGGTGCCGCTGCCGGCTTCTTTGCTGAACCTGTTACGGTTGGCACTGGCGGACGCGTTCACGCCGGGATACTGAAAGGACGCGGCCGCGGCACGGCGCGAGCGTGCCTCGAGTAGCCGGGCCTGCGCATTGCGCAGATCCAGGTTGGCCTGCAATGCTTCCCCCATCAGTTCGGATAACAGCGGATCGTTCAGCGTTTGCCACCATTGGCTCAAATCGCCGGGTGCTCCCGGACTGGTTGCCGGCGGCACGGTCTCGTCGAGCGCGTTCCATTCGGATGGTATTTGCGCGGGCGGTTGCTTGTAGTCCGGACCGACCGCGGTGCATGCGCCAAGCCCCAGGGTTGCAAGCACGAGCAGCGCCTTTGAGATCAAGGAAATTTTCAAATGCGTCCGCTCCACCGGCAGACACATGTGGACAAGAGAAGCATGTTCCGGAGTTTTAGCAATCGTTATTTCCGCAGTTCGACGGAGGCTGGACCAGTCGCATCCCGGCGGAATGTTTGCCGCGCTGGAAACTGCCGGATCGCAACACACGCCTCAGGGATGCCGCAGTTTATACCAGCGTCCTTCAGCCGGGTTTGGACGGTTGTTGCCGGACTTGGTTCCGCCCTTCTGCCGGAGTGCGGTTGCACAGCAATGGCAGGGGGTAGCAGTTCAAAGGGTAAGGGGGGAGAGCCTGTGTTATTGGTTATGCCGCATT
>JASFUE010000320.1:0-3638 GCA_050050435.1 Burkholderiales bacterium
TGAAGCCGCAGAGCCGGTACTCTGGACCGATATCATTCTCGGCGCGGGGCTATCCGCGGTCAGCGCCTATCTGTGTATCCACTACTTTCTCAAGCTGCTGGACCGGATCGGCATGATGCCGTTCGTGGTTTATCGCCTGGTGCTGGGAGCGGTACTGTTCGCGATGTTCCTGTAGTTGCATGGGCGCGGCAGATGCCTGTCGCGCGGGCAGCGTTAATGTGTGGCTTGACAAGCCACAAGCCACCCAGCCTGCCGTTGCACGGCTGAAGCAACATGCGAGCGCCTTGCGCGGTCTAACCCAGTGCCTGCAACGGACTACGCACCGCATTGCCACCGCGTTTCAGCACATGCGTGTAGATCTGGGTCGTCTTGACGTCCTTGTGCCCCAGCAGATCCTGCACCGTGCGTATGTCGTAACCGTCCTCCAGCAAGTGCGTGGCGAAGGAATGACGACAGGCATCGTCACACTACTCATGATTCGCAGTCCACTCAGATTCACTACCGGCACCATCCCAACTACGGCGCGTGCGTCGATATTATTCGCCGTTTGCGGCGCGAAGGGGACGAAGCCTTTATCGTAAGATTCCAGGACGATTCTCATATTGCGATCCCAGGCTGGATGCTTGATGCGGCGATTTGTGATGGTCTCAAAGAAGCGTCCCGCCCTGAGATTGATATAGGCGCTTTGCTGGCGCTCAGGGCGCTGCTCGACGCACAGGCCTTGTGTGAAGCATCACAACCCGGTAGTCATGGTTCACTGCCCCCCATACCAGGAGCCCGCAATGAACCGCAAACCGAACCGTCATCCGCACCAAACGTCGCTGTCACTGGACGGCGGTGCCCACTGGGCACAACTTCCACCGGACAAACGCGATCGGTGTCGAGCGCTCGTCGTCGAACTGCTCGCGAGGCTGGTTCGCAGTCCAGCAAGCAGAGGCGCTGATGATGAGCGATAAAATCCAACCGACGCATCTCGAACGTAACGCCTTTGTTTATGTACGCCAGTCGAGTCTTCGGCAGGTTCGCGATCATACCGAAGGACAACGCCAGCAGTACGCGTTGGCGCAGCGTGCCCGTACTTTGGGATTTCATGAGACAGTGCTGATCGACGAGGATCAGGGACGCTCGGGCAGCGGGCAACAAGAGCGGCCCGGCTTCGGGCGGTTGCTGAGTGCCGTGTGTCAGGGCGATGTCGGTGCAGTGTTCGCGTTGGAAGCCTCCCGACTCGCCCGTAACAATCGCGACTGGCATCATCTGGTCGATCTGTGTGCTCTTACCGATACGTTGATCATCGACGCGGAGGGTGTTTACGATGCACGCCAACTCAACGACCGGCTGTTGCTCGGGTTGAAAGGCACGATGAGCGAGTTTGAGCTTGGCCTGCTTCGCCAACGTGCCCGAGAAGCCTTCGAACAGAAAGCCCAGCGCGGCCATGCGCTGTGGGAACTACCCGTCGGCTTTGTGCGCACCGAAGAGCATCGCATCGAGAAGACGCCCGATCGTGAGGTCCAGCAGGCCATCGAAGGGGTGTTCAGAAAGTTTATCGAACTGGGCAGCGCTCGCCAGACGACGCTGTGGTACTGGGACGAAGAGCTGTTATTGCCGCACGTGGTCCCCGGTACGGCGGGCCGTGAGGTTGTCTGGCGACGGCCCACTGCACACCGCGTCAATCAGATCTTGAAGAACCCCTGTTATGCCGGTGCGTTTGCCTATGGCCGCACCGCGGCGCAAACTGTGGTCCGCGACGGGCGCGCGCGCCAGAGCAATCGGCAGCGCAAGCCACCATCGCAATGGAAGATCTTGATCCTCGACGCTCACCCGGGTTATATCCGGTGGGAAGACTATCAGCGGAACCAGAGAATGCCGCCGAACGCGGTGGCACCAATCGAGGTGCCGTCAAACACGGACCCGCATTGTTGGCCGGATTGTTACGCTGCGGCCGTTGCGGGCGCAAACTTCACGTGAACTACAGCGGTAATACCGGACGGGTCCCGCGCTATGTCTGTGGGGGTAGCCGAATGGAGCGAGGTTCTGCACCTTGTCTCTCAGCAGGTGGGTTGCGCCTTGACGAAGCGGTGGCCTGCGAAGTGCTTGCGGCGATCCAGCCGGTCGGCGTCGAGGCCGCTTTGTTGACGGTTGAGCAACTCGCGAGCGTCAACGATCAGAAGCGCGAGTCGCTTGCGCTCGCGCTGGAGCGTGCTCAGTTCGAGGCGCGACGGGCGCAACGTCAGTACGATGCCGTCGATCCGGACAACCGATTGGTGGCCAGCGAATTGGAGCACCGTTGGAACCAGGCGCTGAAACAGGTCGCGGGGCTGGAAGCCAGGATCACTGCGCTCGATGATTCGGTCGAGTCCTTAACCGATGAACAGTGCGCGAGCCTTATGGCGCTCGGTTCTGATCTGTCCGCCGCTTGGGATCACCCCGACACCGACGTGCGTCTTCGCAAGCGTATTCTACGCACCGTACTCAAGGAGATCGTACTCAATAACCTTGACGACCCGCCCACGCACGAACTGCGATTACATTGGCAAGGCGGCGTGCATACGCAGCTGCGTGTACCACGCAATGGCCGAGGACAGCATGGGCGTGCCACCGACGCCGATGTTGTCGAGCTCGTACGCGAGCTGTCGAAGGTTGCAGAAGACAAAACGATTGCAGCGGTCCTTAACCGCTTGGGTTACAAAAGCGGCCAGGGTAAATCGTGGCATGCGCATCGTGTCGCCAACCTGCGTTACTACCACCGGTTACCCAAATACGAGAAGCGAACCGACTGGGTGACGCTGGAGCAAGCGGCCACGAGGCTGGATGTGAGCACTACCGTAGTGAATCGTCTCATCAAAGAAGGCACCTTGCCGGCCAAACAGGTAGTCCGGTACGCACCTTGGGTCATTGAGGTCGCCGACCTTGAGCTGCCGGCCGTTCAAAAGGCTATACTGGCGGTTCACAAAGGCCGCAAACTGCCCCGAACTCACGCAGATCAGCGCGAAATCCCTTTGTAAATCAAACAATATCCAAAAGGTGTAGCACTATGTCAAAGCCTTCCGAAACGTATGGCAGGGGCCGTGCTTCTGGATACCCGCCTGCCGAACCGCGTTCCTGACCGCCCGTTGCAATGTCGACTCATAGATGTGATGGCGCCGCTCCTTTCCGGACACCGGATCGGTCGAGCGCCGATCGGCGGCAAACAGAAACTGCCAATGCAGACTGTTCGCCTGTCCCGGGTACTTGCGCGCTAACGCATAAGGCATCTGCACCTCTCCGAAACCCTCTTCGAGGTCCAGCTCGTGCAGCCGGGCGACCCGTCGCATGGCGCGTTCGATATCAGTAACCAGGTTATCCGGCAGTATCGTCACGCGATCCTTGTCCCCCTTGCCAGCGCGCACCAGAATCACCCGCCGCTCGAAATCGATATCCTTGATCCGCAGGCGCAAGGTTTCCATCATGCGTAAACCGCTGCCATACATGAGCGCGACCATAAGCCGGTAAGGCTGCCTGAGATTATCCAGTATGGCGCGAACCTCGCCGCGCGTGAAGACGACCGGAATGCGCCGGCTGCGTTTGGCGCGTATCACGTTCTCGATACTTTCGAGTTGAATGTCGAGAACCCTTCTGTAAAGAAATACGATAGCGTTGAA
>JASFUE010000321.1:0-3587 GCA_050050435.1 Burkholderiales bacterium
TTGCGCAAGTCGTCGATGGTTTCAAAAAGCGGTATCAGATTCAGATGCAATTGTGGCTGCCTGCCGGTCACAACCAGTCCCGACTCCTTGAGCAACAAAGCCACTTCAAGAAGATCACTGACACCGGCGGTCATCGAAACGATGTAATTGACCAGCGCTGCATCGCCATAACGCCGGCGCAGGTCAGCCGCCATGTCGATGATCGCGAGCTCCTTTTTAGCGGCATCGCTGTAGTCAATGAAGCGGGATCGTAACGGACGCGTGACCATCAGTTCCTGCAACAACCACGAACAACGTTCCTCTTCAGCCAATCCGGAATAGCCGTTCTGGCCCGTGCCGCGGCTGAACAATTCATCAACGACCGCTTCGTGCACACCGGAATGCTGACGCATATCGAGCGCAGCCAGGTGGAATCCGAACACGTCGACCGACTTGCGCAACGCACGCAGCCGGCCCCTGGCAATGCGGGCACCGCCACCAGCTTCGAGGGAGCGGCAAATTATGGACAGATCGCTGGAGAATTCGGCCGGACTGGAATATGGTCGCGCCTCGCCGACCGAACGATGCGGCCGCAGATGCAGATCGAGTGAACGCGCGGTTGCATACAACCGGGCATACATTCCGATGAGAGCACGGCGATACAGTTCATCGCGCCGATGCGCCGAAGCATCCGGGGATTCCTTGGCAAGCGACTCGAGTTCGGAAGTCACCTTGACCCATCGAACTGTTTGCGATAGCTCGCGCCCTAGCTTGAACAGTTCATCGAGGTAATAGTCCAGAATCGTTGCGCAATGTTGCGACAGCGCGTGGTCCATTACCGCGTCGGTAACAAACGGATTGCCGTCACGGTCGCCACCGATCCAGCTACCCATACGAAGAAAACAGTCCGCGACCGGCGGCTGCGTGCCTTTGGCTGCAACCATGTCCTCCACCTGGGCATACAGTCTCGGCAGCTCGGACAGAAAGGTCTGCTGGTAGAACGACAGGCCATTCTCGATCTCGTCCTCGACGGTCAGGCGCAGTTCGCGCAGGATGCGTGTTTGCCAGAGTGTGAGCACAGCGCGGCGCAAAGCCCCTTCATTGCGCGCCTCTTCCTCCGGCGTGAGCTTTAACCGGTCACGCTCGGTGAGTAAGCCGGCAATCTGTTTTTGCAGGTCCAGAATACTTTTCCTCTGAACCTCGGTTGGATGTGCGGTCAGCACCGGCACGACCAGCGCCGTCGAGAAGAACGAGGCCAGCTTTGAGGCCGGAAGGCCGGCATCGAGAGAGCGATCGATTGCCAGGGCGATCGATCCTTCCCTCGGACGCGAGCCAGCCAGATCATGGGCACGGCGCCGGCGAATATGGTGTTGGTCCTCGGCAATATTGGCCAGTAACGAGAAATAGCAGTAAGCACGAATGACCGAGATCGTGTCATCGGCATTGAGGTCATTCAGAACCGACTCCAGCTGTTTTTTCGCTTTCGCGTCGCCATTCTTCTGGAATGCGATCGAGTTCTTGCGGGTACGTTCGACAAGATCAAAAATGCGCTCGCCTTCCTGCTCGCGAATGGTGTCGCCGAGGATCCTGCCCAGCAATCGGATGTCCTCGCGCAACGGCTGGTCTTTCCTTGATGCGCGAGTGGTGCTGATGAGTGAATTCATGAGTACAGGTGAAATGGTCGAGAAAGGAGATGGCGCGGAGCCCGGTCACACCGTTGAACCGGGTGCGCTGTTCAGAAAGCGGGGCGGCGGCGACCGCCGGTCGCTTGTTGCAGGCGCGGCAAAGTCCTCTCGAGTGCCTGTCGATATTGCGCCGTTGCCAGTTCGGGCCGTCCGGTGCGCTCGAACAAACGCGCAAGCTCCAGGTGGGTTGTATGGGTCGGCTCAACTGACAAGCTCGCCTCCAGGTAACTTTGCGCCTTGCCCCACAACTCCTGGTATGCGCACAGCCTGCCGAGGACCAGCAACAGCACCGGATCCTGCGGATGATCCCGGAGCCACTTCTCTGCTTGCTCGAGCTGCTTCTTCACGTCGGCTCCCAGGCCTTCCGAGTAATAGATCACGAGATCGGGATCCCATCCGGCCGCAAGTGCCACTTCCACCACCTTGTGCGCATCACTGCTACTTCCAAAGGACAGGAAGCACTGCGCGGCCGTTGCGGCGATTCGCGGATCGCTCTTGTATTCCGATGGCAGGCGCGACCAGTACGCGCGCAAGCCATCGAGATCAATTGCCTTGTCCCTGAGAATCTCCACATAGGCGTGCCGGCGAATCTGGTGCAGCATTGCACGGTCGTAAACTTTTCTTTTTTCGAGCTGCGGCAGGAGCTTGAGCACCGCGTCCCAGTCATGAGCGAGTTCGCGGGCGCGCAGTTCCAGTTTCAGTGCTTCGGTGTGCTTTTCGGGTAACTGGCGCAAAACGTTCAGCGCGTCGAGATAGCGGCGTTCATCGAGAAACATTTCAGCCTGCGCCATCAGTCGCGCAACGTTCTCCGACGGGGCGAACTCGGTCACCTTCGCCAGGTAATCGTCACGCAGCGCGTAATCCCGCCTGCCATGCGCCGACCATGCACCGATCAGAGCGGCGAGGCCGGCCGCTGAGTCCATTGAAAGCACCGCGGAGGCGGCACGCTCTGCCTTGCCGAAGCGCCCTTCAAAATAGTTGCGAAGTGCATCGGCAAATGTGTTCCTTTCCTTATTTACCCTGCGCCGCTTGCGGAATTCACGGACCTTGCGCGGCATCGACAACGTCACCGACACAGTCCGGACCAGCAAATAGCCGGCAAAAATCGCTACGAGTACAAGCACGATGGCGAAATTCAGCGACAGCTCGATTCGGTGTGCCGAAGTCACCAGCAAAACGTACCCTTCGTTGACGCGAGCCAACAGGATCAAACCGATCGCTGCCGCGGCCAGCGCTATAACCCACAACAACCAGCGCATTGCGTCTCCTATCCCGGATCAGATTTTCGCTCGCGCACGCAACACACCGCGCTCGAGCTGGTTACAGGTTTCACGAGTGCGCACGACCAGGAGCCTGTCGCTCGTTCGCACGTCAGATACCAGGCCATCGTCCCAAACAAGTGTTGCATCTGCAAACCGGGCAGGCAATCGATACATTTTGCACGCATGCTGCTTGAAGCGGGGTTGTGTCATTGTGCAGCCGCTCCATTCAGGAGACGATACTTGCGCACCGCTTCCAGGCTCGCGCTCACATCCGGGAGTTCAATGACGATGTTGGACTCTGCCAGACTGTTGAGCAGATCAATCGAGGATGACACTGTCGTCGCATCGGTGTCGAAATAGCGGTTCAGCATCGCGATCGACGCTTGCAGATCGGCCTTGTATTCTTCCTGGTCTCGCGCCAGCAGAGCAAGCCGGGCACTCAACAACCTCAGTTTCAGGTTCTCCCTGAGAAAAAACGCCTGATCGGGCGCCAGCAACGGCGGCTCGGATGCATCGACTCGTTCAATGCGAACCAGGCTCAGTACGTCGGCCCACATCTGTGCCGCCAGCGCCCGCCATCCGGTCGCCTGCGATTCAGTTGGCTGCCGGCTCTCCGCTGCCGGCCTGGTTTCCTTTGCCATTGGCAGCTTGTCGGCTTCTT